>CAYTLX010000105.1:0-6996 GCA_964438645.1 uncultured Saprospiraceae bacterium
TAAATCACTCATAGTTCTATTTTTTATAGCACAAAAATACATCCTTTCCCTAGCAAAAATAGAACCAATTGACAAACGATATTCTTTGATTGATATTTGTGCTTGCGCAAAAAAAAGCGACGTATCTCCCCAAAAAATGTATAACAATACCTTCAAAAACAAGTTTCTTTTCACAAAATATTAGGGATAATGCAAGTTTATACCAAACCCCCAAACTGTCCGCACTAATTATGGGATATTTTACTATCTTTGTCCGTCAATAAAGACAGATTTATGAAGGACATATACGATTTAGTGGGGCGTTTATTGGTGGCTATTTACTTTTTTATCCAAGGAATGGAGTATTTAATCCATTTTAAAGGCATGAAATTAGAGATGGCGGACTATCACATTACTTGGCATCCAGGTTTTTGGCTATCAGGTGCTATCTTTTTGTTGATAATGGGCTCTATTTTGGTCGGTTTTGGCTACCGTATAGGATTTGGTGCGGTATTACTGTTAATTTTCTGGATTCCGATGACCTTCATTATCCACCCTTTTTGGCGATTTGAAGGTTTTGAATACCATGAAGAATTGAAGATTTTCATGGCTAACTTGGCGATAACGGGGGGATTATTCATCATCACGCAACACAAAAGCGGTAAATACGCCATCAAAAAGCTCTTGGCGACCACCAAGGTTAGATAATCCTATGAAGCAAAGAATCATCACAGCCATTATTTTTGTTATCGTCATGCTCATTGGTATTTTTGGCGGAAGCTACACCTTTGGTATTCTTGTTCTACTCATTGCAGGTGTATCTTATATGGAGTTTTTTAAGCTTGCGCAATATCAAGGAATGAAGGACTTTCGTCAAATATTTGCGCTATTCTTCGGTCTATCCCCCGTGCTCATTGCCTTGTACAATCAACTTATTTCTAGTGAGCACCAACATCACTTTCTCGACTATGCCGTATGGACGATTCCTGCTATTTTTCTGTTTTTCTTACTCGAATTACACCATAAAGATAAAGATCCCATCAAAAATTTAGGCACTGTCTTTTTGGGTTATTTTTACATAGGGATTCCGTATATGCTGCTCGTATTACTGGCCTTTTGGCGGGGCGAATATCAACCTTTTTTGGTGATTGGGTTATTATTATTGGTTTGGCTGAATGACACAGGCGCCTATTTTGCGGGTAGTTTTTTGGGTAAGCGATTGCTTGCGCCAAATATATCCCCAAAAAAGACATGGGAAGGACTTGCAGGCGGTGTACTCGCCACGCTCATCGTCTCCCAACTTCTAGCCTACTTTATCAAGGATTACTCCCCCAAAGAATGGTTAATTATGGGTATTTTATGCTCTTTTGGCATCCTTGGAGACTTAATCGAGTCTCTGCTTAAAAGACGGGCAAGCATTAAAGATTCAGGTCATTTTATGCCTGGTCATGGGGGGATGTTAGACCGTTTTGATGCCTTTGCCTTTGTTATTCCAGCTATTTTTGTCTATTTTTACTTCTTTTTGTAAAGATTGGTCAATATTTTACTATCTTGTGGTGCTATTTAGATTTGCGCACAGAAAATGAGATATGAAGATACATAAAGAAGGAATTGCGACGATTATTTTGGGCCTAACCGCCCTTTCGCTTATCACTTGGCTTTCTTTCAGCCGATTGCCCCATAATACTGCTATGGCATTTGGGGTGGCTTGTTTAGTTATGGCCATCATTATTGTCCGGTTTTTCAGGCATCCTACGCGTATTCCTGCGATTATGGAAGACAATTTGGTCTATGCCCCTGCGGACGGCAAGGTCGTAGTCATTGAAGAAGTCGAACTCGAAGAATTTGACAAAAAGAAGTTGCAAGTTTCCATCTTCATGTCGCCTTTCAATGTCCATGTTAATTGGAGCCCAGTCAACGGCACTGTCAGTGAGCGTGATTATTATCCTGGTCGCCACCTTCCTGCTTGGCATCCCAAGTCTTCTAGCGACAATGAACGGATGCGGGTCATCGTACAAACAGACAATGCAGAAGTCATCATCCAACAAATTGCCGGCATCATGGCGCGCCGTATCCGTAATTATCTAAATGTCGGAGAAGTCGTCCAACAAGGCACCGAACTAGGCTTTATTAAGCTTGGCTCAAGAGTTGATATTTTCTTACCGATAGATGCCAAAATCAAAGTCAATATAGGAGACAAAGTGAAAGGAATTGGGACGGTTATTGCGGAGATTTGAGCCCAGTAAACTAGTAAAACGAGTACGAAGAAAACCGAACGGCCCTTCGGCTCAACGTGCCATCAGCTACTTGTAATCACTATCAAGCGATTACGAAGAAAGACGAACGGTCGGCTCGACGTGCCACCAGTAAACCAGTACACATGCCCTACACCACTGCTTCAAAATTACCCAACCAAAAGACGTCCATCTTTTCTGTAATGTCTGCCATGGCCAAAGAAGAAAATGCCCTAAACCTTTCGCAGGGATTTCCCGACTTTGGTATTGATACTCAACTGATTGAGTATTTGCATGAAGGCATGATTAATGGGCACAATCAATATGCTCCGATGGCTGGTCTTCCGATCCTTCGCAAGCAAATTGCGTCAAAAACAAAGAAATTACATGGTAGAGTTTACGATGTAGATGATGAAATAACCGTCGTTCCTGGCGCAACATTAGGCATTTTTGCGGTTATTTCGGCGGTCGTAAAAGGAGGGGACGAAGTAATTATTTTTGATCCCGCTTATGATTCCTATCAACCTTCCATCGAGCTCAATGGCGGTATTCCTATCCAAATACCTTTATCATTCCCTGATTTTTCTATAGATTGGAATCGTGTAAAAAATGCCCTTTCCGAAAGGACAAAATTAATCATCATCAACTCCCCACACAACCCTTCTGGGTCGATTTTGCATCAACAGGATTTGGACGCCTTACGTGAGCTGGTTCAAGACACCAAAATCTTAATACTTAGCGACGAAGTGTATGAGCATATTATTTTTGATGGGCACAAGCATATAAGTCTAGCCAAAGATACTGGCCTTTCCGAAAGGACTTTTATCACGTCTTCTTTTGGTAAGACTTATCACACGACAGGCTGGAAAATGGGTTATGTGCTTGCGCCAAAACATTTGACGAAAGTCCTTCGAGAAGGCTATCAATTTATGGCATTTAGTGCACATACACCTACTCAATATGCTTTCGCAAAAATGTTAGAAGATGAATCGACTTATCTTAATCTGGGCAAATTCTATCAAAAAAAGCGTGATTTATTTAGAGAACTCGTCAAAGATTCTAGGTTTGAAATACTCCCCACAGACGGTTCCTATTTTCAATTATTAAGCTTTCGCAATATCTCCCAAGAGAGTGATGTTGATTTTGCCGAAAGGCTCACTAGACAGCACAAATTAGCCTCTATTCCGATTTCCGTTTTTTACAAGGACAATATAGACCACAAGGTATTGCGTTTTTGTTTTGCCAAAAAAAATGAAACCCTGATAAAAGCCGCTGAAATCTTATGCCAAATCTAACCGTTACCATCATCCAAAAAGATTTGCTATGGGAAGACCCTGCTGCCAATCGTCAAGCGCTAGAAACAATGATTCTTAGTGATACTAGCTCTTCACAATTAATCGTCCTACCCGAAATGTTCACGACGGGCTTCTCCATGAAGCCTAAATTATTGGCAGAAAAAATGAATGGTCTAACCAGCCAATGGATGCAAAATCTAGCTCATAAAACCAACAAAACCATCACTGGAAGTTTGATTATCGAAGAAGGCGGACATTATTACAATCGACTATTATGGACCGCCCCCAATCAACCCCATCAGTCTTACGACAAACGCCATTTATTCTCCTACGGAAATGAAAATGAACATTATACCCCTGGAAAAAAAATCTTAGAAACCCAAATTAATAACTGGAAAATAAGACCGCTTATCTGTTATGATTTACGCTTTCCTGTATGGAGTAGAAACACGACAGACTATGATATTTTAATTTATGTAGCCAACTGGCCTGAACGTCGTATCGCACATTGGCGCAGTCTTTTAATCGCTAGAGCCATTGAGAATCAATGCTTTGTGATTGCCACCAATCGTGTCGGAACGGATGGGAATGGCATTTATCACAATGGCAACTCCATGATTATTTCGCCAAAAGGTCAAGTATTACTTGAAGTCACAGATTGCGAATGCATCGAATCAATAACCCTATTTCGCAATAATCTAGACCAATACCGAAGTGATTTCCCTGCTTTGAAGGATAAAATCTTGTAATCAAAAGGTAACTGTTTAGGTCCCACGAATTTTTGCCATAAAATGCCCTTTTTGCGCCTGTTTTTGCCCTATTGTTCTCACGTAGCCCAGCTACGCTTCAAGAAATATGGCTTTAACATACACAAAAATGCCTATTTTCTGCAAAAAAAATGACCGAACCATTGACATAAAAAGTACAGGATTTAGCTCATCCTTTTTAGGCAAAATTTTACGATAGTACCATTACTTGAAGTATCGACAGTAAAGGTATTATCTTTTTCACCTAGTAGGATTAAACGCTTTTTAAAGATATCAATGGCGTGGATTTTATTATCCTTTTTTGCTGTGGAATACCCGACCCCATTGTCTAGTATTTCGTAACAAATAAGATTTTTATTCCGAAAGATATTGATGGTAATCTTTCCTTTTTCCTTTTTATTGCGAAAGCCATGCTCTATGGTATTTTCAATAAAAGGCTGAATGAGCAAAGGGGGAATTTCCACAATATACTCATCAATATCTTGGGCGATGTTTATTTCGTAAGAAAACTTATCCGCAAATCGAAGTTGCTGGGTTTCCATATAGTTTTTCAAGGCATCCAACTCGTCCGCTAATAAAATGCTAGACTCACTAATGAAGTCAAAATTTTGTCGAATCAACTTAGCAAAACGGGACAAATAACTAGCGGTCTTTATGGGGTTATTATCAAGAAGAGAATTCTGAATAGCCGACAATGCATTGAAGATAAAATGGGGATTCATTTGGGAGCGCAAGACAGTTTGTTCCAATTCGACTTTATCTTGGTGCAATTTCAATTTTGTATTTCTAGCCCGCTGATAAAACAATAACCCCAATAAAAACAAAAGGACAAATGCCCCAAAGAAGATAGCCTTGTTCTTATTATTTAAGCTAATTTCGTGGTCTAACTGGACCTTTTTTGCTTCCAGTTCATAGGCATTTCTCACCAAAGCCAGCTTACTCTCTTTTTCGCCTGTAGCCTGAATCGCCATGACCGAATCACGCTTTTTGATATAGCTTTTTGATAGGTCAAAGTCTTTTTTATGGATAGCAATCAACAACAAGGCATCATAAATCTCCTTCAAATAAGTCGTATTACCCAGCTTATTTTCCACATCCAAAGCTGCCTGATAATTCTCTCTAGCCATAGATAGCGCCCCTTGATCAAAATTAAAGCGCCCTAAATTCCGCAAAGGCAAAGAGCTTTTCCTATCATGATCTAGGCTAATTTTAACCGCCTTTTCATAATAAATACGTGCATTCCTAAAATCAAATACATCTTCATACACGAAGCCGATATTATTGTATGTAGCCGACAGTGCATCAAAATCCTTTAGCCCTTTTTGAATGGCTGCCGCATCTAAAGTCATACGAATAGCGCCCATCATGTCTTTTTTCTGATACAAAATATAAGCCCATGAATTTAAAGCTTTCGCTTCAATTTTTTTCTCTCCCAAAGCCCGACTCCCTTCAAGAGCCAACGTAATGTGCCCCAAAGCCACCTTGGGTTTGCCTAAAAAAGAAAAAGAATCACCTAGCAATAAATTCGTACGGTTAATGTATTTTTTGTTATCTTCTTTTTGGAAAAGGGTTAACGCTTTTTCGAGACTTCCGATGGCTTCAGCGTCTTTTTCCAAATTGCCTAAATTCCGACCTTTTTCATAGTACAGTAGGGCTTTATGGTGCAAATCATATTCATTCTGCTTAATTAGGCGATCAATTTTCTTGACAGATGCCGAATAATCATCCGATGACACAAATTCAATAAACAATGAATCTGATTGCATTTCGGGCGCAATGGCTTGCTGTATATTCGCTTTCTTTCCGCAGCTTTGCAGCAAAAAAATACTCAACAGCAACAATATGTAGCTTACTTGCTTCATTCTCAAGGGGATTGCCCTAGTTTTCTCTAATAGTACCACAAAATTATGCCATTTTCTCGACAATTCTCCTTGTATGAGATTATTTCCTAATTGTGTCGCCATTCTCAACAGCTTAAAGTACTTTTGCGCAAGCTAAAACTTCAAATATGCTCAACAACTACAAATCAATTATCTGGGATTGGAATGGTACCTTGCTCAATGATGTCCATATTTGCGTGGACATCATCAATCACTTACTCACCCAACAAAATCAACCACAATTAACGATAGATCGTTATAAAAGTGCCTTTGGTTTTCCGATTGTGGACTATTATCGGCGCATTGGAATTGATTTTGAGCAAGAATCTTTTGAAGCATTGACCATGAAATTCATGGGGAGCTACACACAACAAGTCAAAGAATGTGCACTTCATGAACAAACGTTATCTGTCCTATCGGCCTTGCGGCAAAAAGGACTTAATCAATTTATATTAACAGCGGCTCATAAGGACAATGTGATGGAATTACTGCATCATTATGATATCCAACATTATTTTAAAGCCATTGAAGGCTTGGATAATTTTCGGGCAGAGAGCAAAATTCAACGGGGACATCATCTCATCCAAAACCATCAAATCAATCCCCAAACGACGGTTTTAATTGGCGACACACTACACGACCACGACGTTGCGCAAGCCTTAAATGTGGATTGTATTTTGGTGGCTGATGGGCATCAATCTTGGGAGCGGCTAAATCAAAATTCTAGTAATAACACTTTGGTTATCAATAATTTATCAGAAATAATCCATAAATTGAATTAAAAAATAATCGTAACTGTTTAGGTGCTCCTATTTTTAGGCAGAAAATAGGCATTTTTGTG
>CAYTLX010000106.1:0-6941 GCA_964438645.1 uncultured Saprospiraceae bacterium
CGAGTAGCTTAAAAACTGGGGTTTCTTAAACCTTAAACCTTAAGCGAATTTTGTTCAATCGTGCAAGCGTTTAATTGAAACCAGCCTACACAATAAAATTTTGTGGAATCTCCAATTGCGTAGTTGTTCAACCGAATAGCTAGCTGGAATTATTGCTAGAGCCAAAAAGGCGAGCTAAAAGGAAAATTTGCTTATCGCTCCGAGTAGGGCTAGTTGATGAGTGGTCTTGTCACTTTAGTTGCAAGATGTAGAAACGAGCGCAGCGAGTATCGCCACGGGCAAGGGCGAAGGGCAAAAAGAAATTTTGTAAGCAGTGGGACGTTTAGCAAACGCACCTTTCCCTTTTTTTCGGATGGTGGCTCTAGGGCATTTACCAAAAGAGTAGCTATAAATCAGGGAAAAATACATATAAAAATTTTCTATTTATATTTAATTCAATCTTTACAGAAAATTAACCTGAGTATTTTTGTATGGCAAGGATAGTGGTTGTAAATTCGCACCCTAAACCAAAAGATTTTTATGGAGACTTACTACATTGTCCTAGTGGGCATCTTGTTTATCCTTGCATTTTCTGATTTAATTGTGGGAGTAAGCAATGACGCCGTAAACTTTTTGAACTCTGCCATAGGCTCGAAAGCGGGGAGTTTTAATACCATTATGATTTTTGCCGCCTTGGGTATCTTGTTTGGGGCGGTTTTTTCAAGTGGGATGATGGAAGTGGCGAGAAAAGGGATATTTCATCCCCAAAATTTCTATTTTTCGGAGATAATGCTGGTGTTTTTGGCTGTCATGCTGGCGGATATCATTCTGTTAGACTTGTTTAATACTTTTGGGATGCCTACTTCTACGACGGTATCCATTGTATTTGAATTGTTAGGCGCTGCAGTGGGGATGGCTTTGATCAAAATCTATCACCAACCTGGTCATTTATCCCTAGGCGAATACATCAACTCTGCCAAAGCCTTGGCGATTATATCAGGCATACTGATGTCGGTCGTGGTCTCGCTCATCGGTGGGGCGATTGTGCAATACTTTGTTCGGTTAGTATTCACCTTTAATTATGAGCAAACGATGAAGCGCTATGGAGCGATTTGGGGGGCTATTTCCTTTACTGGAGTCATCTATTTTATCTTAATTAAAGGGGTCAAAGGAGCTTCGTTTATGACCAAAGAAGCCAAACACACCATCGGGGCTGAATGGCTTTCTATTATCGGGATTTCCTTTGTTGTCTTCCTTATATTGTTTTATATCCTTCAAAATGTGCTAAAAGTCAATATTTTAAGAATCATCGTATTGGTGGGTACTTTTGCGTTAGCTACGGCTTTTGCAAGTAATGATTTGGTTAATTTTATTGGCGTACCGATGGCGGCTTATCATTCTTTCCAATTTTATATGAATTCAGGTCAAGCAGCGGATACTTTCTTAATGAAAGACTTAGTGGGTAAAGTAGATACCCAAATGTGGATGCTCCTAATCTCTGGATTGGTGATGGTTTTGACCTTGCGTTTTTCCCGCAAGGCACGTTCTGTGACCGAAACAGAAGTTAACTTAGGACGTCAAGATGAAGGATTTGAACGATTTGGCTCCAATTTATTTGCGAGAGTTTTGGTTCAATCCGTCGTGAATGGACACCGAAAATTATCCGCTTTTGTGCCAGCGAAACTAAATAATGCCATTCTGAAACGGTTTTCACCCAAACGGCCTGAATCAATGATAGAAGGCGAAGAAGTGCCACATTTTGACATGCTTCGCGCTTCTGTAAATATTTTGATGGCAGCCATTTTGATTTCTATTGGTACTTCAATGCATTTGCCTTTATCCACTACTTATGTTACGTTTATGGTCGCAATGGGGACTTCATTATCTGATAGGGCTTGGGGTCGAGAGAGTGCGGTGTATCGTGTTTCAGGAGTTTTGGCAGTAATTGGTGGGTGGTTTTTTACCGCACTGTTTGCCTTTACATTGGCATTTGTTATAGTTAATTTACTGTATTTTGGGGGTAAATTTGCGGTAGTAGGGATTATTCTTACAGCAGCATTCTTTATGTATCAAACACATTTTTTACACAAAAAACGAGAACAGAAAAAGGATAAATTACTGAAGGAAGCCCAAGAAATTGGTAAGCTAACCAGCGAAAAATTAGTAGAAAAAAGTAAATCAACGGTCAATTCATTCATGAGTGAATTTGATAAATTGGTTCAGGATACTTTGATTAACTTAACCAAAGAGAATCGTAAAGGCCTACGCAATAATTTTGCAGAGTTTTTGGATCTGAATGATATGACCAAAAATAAAAAGGACAATGTTAGTAAAGTGATTGATAAGTTGACGGATGACTCCTTGGAATCAGGATTTCAGTATGTCCAAGTGATGGATTATTTGAGAGAGATGACTCATAGTGTCAGGCATATTGTAGAACCGTCTTTGACGCATATCGAGAATTCTCATAAACCATTGATTCCTATCCAAATTGAAGATTTGAATAGTTTAGGTAATACTTTATCTAACTTTGTGGACAAGGCTTCTCAAGTTATAGAGCAAGATAAGTCTTTTTCTTTTGCAGATTTGGGCGAGTTGAAAGGCACAGTGCTTAAGGAGATAGGAAAGGCTCGTAAGCGACAGATTAAACGGATCAAAGCCAATGAAGTGGGGACTCGAAACAGTATGCTCTACTTTGAACTCCTTACGGAAATGAAGAATTTTATCCTTTTTAGTTACGCCATGGTTAAGTCTCACGAACGGCTAATCGGTGCTTCGCAAGGTCAAGTTTTTGATGAATTAGAATAAGGGTATTCGTTGAGTTGGTTGGTTCTTGATAAGCCCTTTATTTGGGGAAGGACATTATTCCAAAGGTGACGCAAAATTTGCTATTTCTCGCATTACTAACCCCTTCTTATTGTATGGCAAATATAAAATTTTGCTTAGTCATTGCGCTGCCGTAGGAAGCCGTAAGTACGCCTAAATTGGTTCTTCGTCGTTTGTCGTGGTTTTTCATTTTTGGAAAACTATATCTAGTTTGGCTTAAATGGCTCGAAAGAGACTATTGAGCGCCGAAGGCTCTTTAAATGCCACGTTAATAGTCTTTGAACAAAAATAAGAAACAAAGCCAATTTCAAAAAGGCACTAGAAACGACAAAGTACCATATAAATTTACGATGTTCTTTACTTGAATAATTCCTATCTTCGTCCTATGATACCTACAAAAAATATTGGGATTCTGGCGCATGTTGATGCAGGTAAAACTACATTGACGGAGAATTTTTTATTTTTGAGTGGGCAAACACGTCAAAAGGGGAGTGTCGATAATGGATCGGCTATTACCGATTCGATGTCTATTGAGCAGCAGCGGGGTATTTCCGTAAGGTCAACGGCAGTCATTATCCCTTGGAAGGAGCTGATAATCAATGTATTAGATACACCTGGGCACGTAGATTTTTCTTCTGAAGTCGAACGGGTATTGCGGGTCTTGGATGGAGCTATTGTGGTGCTTTCAGCGGTAGAAGGTGTCCAAGCGCATACGGTTACATTGGTTAATATTTTGCAAGAAATGGGCATTCCTTTTGTCTTTTTTGTGAATAAAATAGATCGAGATGGAGCCGATTTTGAATTTGTTTTGGAAGCTATCCAAAAGGATTTGGGCGTAAGCCTACTACCGATTAATTGTCCGATAAATGAAGGAACAAGCCAAGCGGATATTGTCAGTTTTTGGGATGGGGAGCATGAGTTTTTGGCATTAAAAAATCAATTATTAGAGCACATCATTGCGTTTGATGATGATTTGTTGGAGCAATTTTTGGAAGGGCAGCCCCTTTCGGGAAAGAAAATTTTTGAGCTTGGATTGAAGTGGGTTGCCAATGGGGAGTTAATCCCTGTTTTGTCAGGTTCTGCCAAAAACAGTAGGGGAGTGGAGGCTTTATTGGATGCCGTTGTGGACTATTTACCTGTGCCCAAGCAAGATTTAGCTTTGCCTTTTTCCGCTTTAGTGTATAAAGTTGAGCATCATAAATTACATGGGCGATTGGCGCATATTCGAGTTTTTGATGGAGAAATAAAAACCAAGGATGCCCTTTTCTTTCCACGAAATCAAGAGACCAAAAATATCGGTGTGACCAAAAAAATAGTACTTAATAAATTAGAAGATGTCGATGCCCTAAAAGCTGGAGATATTGGCATTATAACAGGCGTAGCTGATATTTATGCGGGGGATATTCTGGGGCAAGAAGGCCGAATCCCCCCGGCCACTGTTGTACAAAATCCAGTGATGACGGTTCAGGTTATTCCCGAAAATATGCAGGATTACCATGCCTTGCAGCAAGCATTGCAAGTTTTGGACAGCGAAGATCCGTCGCTTGCGCTAAAATGGTATAAAGAAAGCCAAGAATTTCATTTGAAGATTGTGGGGCCGATGCAAATAGAGATTTTAGAAAATCAAATTTTAGAGCGCTTTGATATTGTGACTCGTTTTGAAGATCCAGCCATTATTTATAAAGAACGACCTTTGGCGAAAGCTGAAGGATATGTACGATATTGGATGCCCAAACCTTGCTGGGCGATTATGACCTTTTTGATCGAGCCTGGCGAGATTGGGAGTGGCGTAACCTATGAATCCAAAGTACGAACCAGTGATGTGCATCGGAAATATCAAAATGAAATTGAACGAACCATCCCAAGAGCCCTAAAACAAGGGATAAAAGGTTGGGAAGTCACAGATCTAAAGATTACGTTGATTCAGGGAGAAGACCATGAAGTTCATTCGAGACCAGGGGATTTTATTTTGGCGACCCCAATGGGCATTTTACGTGGGCTAGAAGCATCAGGAACGGAGTTTTTGGAACCTGTTTTAGATTTTACGATTAAGGCTCCGGAAGAGTTGCTAGGTAAGGTCGCAAGTGATTTGACCCGAATGCGTGCTCGGTTTGGTAGTCCTAGTTTTGAATCTGGAATTTTTAGTTTGGATGGGGTCGTACCTGCTGCTTCTTCTATGGGATATAGTATTCAATTGAGCTCTTTGACATCAGGCAAAGGTCGCATTGTTTTTCGGTTTAAGGGATACGAGTCATGTCCTGATAATGAAGGAGTTGTGCGTCCTTTTCAAGGGGTTAGTCCGCTGGATGAAGCGAAGTGGATATTGCACCAACGGGGGGCTTATAAGGCGGATGAGCGGGAGCGGTGACTATACGAGTGAGATTCGATGCTTTCGCATCTCCACATGGCTTCGCTTTTTTACGTGATTGCCCCCACAAAATTATGCGGCGTAATCCGTCTCAATTCTTCTTTGACCGTTTCTGGGATATGCAATTCCCCGATAAAAAAGTAAATATCATTGGCAGTGATGGTAGATTTGCCACGGGTCAAAGTTTTGAGTGCTTCGTAAGGTTGTGGATATTTTTCACGGCGAAGGACAGTTTGGATTGCTTCGGCTACAACTGGCCAATTATTTTCTAAATCATCCCAAAGTTTTTCCCGATTGAGTTCTATTTTGGAGAGTCCTTTGAGCAGAGATTTGATGGCGATGACGGTGTGTCCGAAGGGAACGCCCATATTGCGTAAGACCGTGCTGTCAGTCAGGTCGCGTTGTAGTCGGGAGATAGGTAATTTTTCCGCAAGGTGACCAAAAATAGCATTCGCCAAGCCGAGATTTCCTTCGGCATTCTCAAAATCAATAGGATTGACCTTGTGGGGCATGGCAGAAGAGCCGATTTCACCTTCCACCGTTTTTTGGCTGAGATAATTCATGGAAATATACTGCCACATGTCTTTCGACAAATCTAATAGAATGGTATTAATCCGCTGAATCCCTTGGAAAATAGCGGCCAAATTATCGTAATGGGCAATTTGAGTCGTATAATGTTGCCGGGTAAGACCTAAATATTCGGACACAAAGCTATCCGCAAAACGATGCCAATCAATATTGGGATATGCAATTACATGGGCATTAAGATTACCCGTAGCTCCCCCAAATTTTGCGGTAATCGGAACTGATTTTAGCAAGTCTAATTGATTGGTAATGCGCTCAATAAAAACTTGGATTTGCCAATCCGCAGTGGTTGGTGTTGCAGGCTGCCCGTGCGTATGAGCGAGCATAGGTGTGCCTTTCCATTTTTGCGTAAGCAGCGTCAAATATTGTAACAGCTTGTCTATCAATGGATAATAAATATTCTCCAAAGCATTTTTGAGCAAAAGCGGAATGGCAGTATTATTAATATCTTGCGAAGTCAAACCAAAATGAATGAATTCTCGATCTTCTGATAAATTCATCTCCACGAATTGCTGCTTCAAAAAATACTCAATCGCCTTGATATCGTGATTAGTAGTTTCTTCAATTTTTTTGATCTCTTGAGCATCTCGAATTGAGAATTTTTCAAAGATGTCATTCAAGTCGTCAATTCGACTTTCGTCAAAATCTGCCAATTGCGGAAGCGGATATTGGACTAAGGCAATAAAATATTGAATCTCGACAAAAAGACGATACCGAATCAACGCATACTCCGAAAAATATTCGGTCAATTCTTGGGTCTTAGTGTAATATCTACCGTCGATAGGAGAAATTGCTTTTAGCATGTTTCTAGTCTTTTTTTAGGTCATCTATCTCTTTGTCCCAATCTACTCTTGAGAGAAAAATGAATAAAAATCCCGCCATGGATAAACCCAATTTGAGTACAAATCCAAAGAGTGGACCATTAAAATCCAGCCAACGTAGAAAAGAGAATTTCGCTCCAAAAAGCATCAAAATTAGGGACAATAAACCCAACCCGGCCATCCCGAATCCGAGTATAGATAAAATAGTGGTTTTGCTCATGATGCAAAGATAATAAAAAGTACGAAGAAGTGCTTGTGAATATGTGCGGTAGCCATGCCGTGGGCGGTAGCATAACTCGTAAGTACTTTATATGCCCATCTTTTTCCGTTTAATCAAGTAAGATTGCAATATTTCCTTAAAC
>CAYTLX010000107.1:0-3016 GCA_964438645.1 uncultured Saprospiraceae bacterium
GTCTATCACTTTGACCGCCGAGTAAAGTCTTCTTCCAACGAAAACTCTATGATTTCTGCCGACAAAAAGAAGGTGACCTTAGATTACTATTTCTTCAAACCAGAACTCAACAAAGGTAATGATGGTGTCGGGACCGTGATTAAACTTAAATGTAGATAGCTTTTGTGCCTGGTGCCCGCTTTAGCCATACACAAAAATAGAGCTGACAAGTAAAAAACACCCTAAACCATTGAATATCAATAAAGCTTTATTACCTTTGCTAGGTCATTTTGCATCATTCACTTTCAAAACATACACCTCTTAGATGAAAAAAATATTTTTCTTCATTTTTATAGCAGCTTCACTTGTTGCATGTAAAAATAATCCTTCGTCAAACAAGCAGCAATCTGCTACTGACACAGAAAAGTCTCCAGATGGAAAGGCATCTGCTACTGCCAAAAAATCCAAAAATCTAATACTTGACGGAGAAACCCATTTCAAAAGCCTACGGCAGGTTACATTTGGTGGAGATAATGCAGAAGCCTATTGGAGTTTTGATGATTCGAAGTTGGTCTTTCAAGCCCGAAATGAAGCTTGGAATGCGCCTTGCGATCAAATATATGTTACGGGTGTCGATGAGATTTGGCCGAAAGGCAAGGTCCCACCATTGGTTTCGACGGGCAAAGGACGTACGACCTGTTCTTATTTTTTGCCAGGAGATACGACCATCTTATATGCTTCTACGCACTTAGCAGGTGATGCTTGCCCGCCCATGCCAAAGAAGCGCAAAGATTATGTTTGGCCGATTTATTCTTCTTTTGATATTTTTGTGGCAGACTTAAAAGGAAATATCAAAAAACAGTTGACCCATACGCCTGGATATGATGCCGAAGCCACTGTTTCTCCGAAAGGAGATAAAATTGTCTTTACTTCGATGCGCTCAGGGGATTTGGAGCTTTATACGATGGATATTGATGGCAGTCATGTCAAGCAAGTCACTTCTGAGTTGGGTTATGACGGCGGTGCATTCTTTTCACCAGACGGGAAAGAATTGATTTTTAGATCATCACGCCCAAAAACACCTGAAGCCATCAAAAAATACAAAGACTTACTAGCAGAAGGTCTCGTGATGCCTACCCAAATGGAATTATATATCTGTAATGTAGATGGAAGCAATATGAGACAGATTACCCATTTAGGCGGAGCCAATTGGGCGCCGTTTTTTCACCCTTCCGGGAAAAAAGTAATATTTGCATCCAATTATGAGTATGAAAGGGGCTTTCCGTTTAACCTGTATATGATAAATACAGATGGAACGGGTCTAGAAAAGATTACGGCTAGCGGTATGTTTGATGCTTTTCCAGTATTCTCAAATGACGGTAAATACCTAGTATTTTCATCAAACCGCAACAATGGCGGGGGACATGACACCAATTTTTTTATTGCCGAATGGCAGGAATAGTTTTAGATAAAGCCTACGGGCTATCTGCAATACCGTACTTATGAAAGGGATTACACCACAAACGATTTTGCTTGTTATTAGTGGCTATTTTGTGCTACTAATGGCTATTTCTTGGTTGACATCACGAAAAGCAACCAATGCCACCTTTTTTTCCGCTGACAACAAATCACCGTGGTACTTAGTCGCTTTTGGGATGATCGGAGCTAGTCTTTCGGGAGTGACCTTTATTTCGATTCCAGGCATCGTAGGTATGACTCCAGAAGTCATGAAGATGCTCACTGGAGAAGCAACGGTAAAGGCCAACATCTACTTCTCCTACATGCAAGTCGTGATGGGATATATACTCGGATACATGGTTATAGCCTTGGTTTTGTTGCCTTTGTACTATCGCCTGAAACTAACATCAATTTATCAATATCTAGGTCAGCGATTTGGATACTATTCACAAAAAGCAGGGGCGGGTTATTTCCTTCTTTCTAGAATTGTGGGCGCATCTTTCCGCATATATTTAGTGGCGATTGTCTTGCAAAAATTCATGATGGACTCCTTTGGTATTCCTTTTTGGGCAACCATACTATTGATGGTCAGTTTAATTTGGGCATATACCTACAAAGGCGGCATCAAGACCATCATTTATACTGATACATTACAGACCTTATTTATGCTGATTGCGGTAGTGGCGACCATTGCATACATCGGCTCTTCGATGGGTCAGTCATTTACGGAAGTACTCACCACCGTAAAGCATAGTGAATATTCTAAAGTATTTTTCTTTGAGAATGGCTGGAGTGACCCTAATTTTTTCTTCAAACAATTTTTTAGTGGTGCCCTGATGGCGATTGTGATGACGGGTCTAGATCAAGACATGATGCAAAAAAATCTAACCTGCAAATCTCTCAAAGAAGCTCAATGGAATATGGGCTCATTTGTCTTTGTATTGTTTTTTGTCAACGGGTTATTTTTGGCTTTAGGCGCCCTACTCTACATGTATGCGGGTAATATCGGTCTAACCATACCTAAAGCTACGGATCAACTGTATCCTTTGCTTGCGCTAAAACACTTTCCGACTTATATTTCAATTACTTTTTTGATTGGGTTTGTTGCAGCGGCTTTCTCTAGTGCAGATTCAGCTTTGACATCGTTGACCACTTCATTTAGTACAGATTTTTTGGGTATCAGCTCTAACCCCGAAGAAGCGCAGCCTAATGACAAAAGAAAGCGCATGATTACACACATTGCCTTTTCGCTGATTGTCATGTCATTAGTTATTTTAGCGGATCAATTAAGTGAAGGAGCCGTCATCAATAAATTGTTCAAATTTGCGGGCTATACTTATGGTCCATTACTCGGTATGTTTGCTTTTGGCATCATGACAAGTCGAAAAATCAAAGACAACTTGGTTATCCCAGTCACTTTAGGCGCAGCGGTTCTTGCCGTTATTTTAGACCTTAACTCTGCCTATTTATTCAATGGATTCACCTTTGGGTTCTTTATCCTTGCGGTAAATGGCTTAATTACTTTCTTGGCGCTTTGGTTGATTTCTTATGAAGAAGTTGCGGAGCAAGGGAGTTGAGC
>CAYTLX010000107.1:3116-6924 GCA_964438645.1 uncultured Saprospiraceae bacterium
AAAACACCATTCATAATCATTTTTTCCACTATCTTTGCCCGTTGCAAATCACTAAAGGACAAGAATGAATCTAGCGCAAGTTTCGGATAAGCTATTACGGTACATCAAACAAAATACAACCCCAGGTATTACCAATCGGGGTTTAAGCCTATACAACCAAGGGAAAAAGGGGATAATTATCACAGAATTTGATATAAACATCCAAAAAGCCACCTTTCAAGCTTATGGGACGAAAACCTATTCAGTCCAAATAAACAACTTCTTTAAGGGGTTTGGACCCATTACTAGCTGCACCTGTCCGAGCGATTGGACAAAAATCTGTAAACACCGAGTAGCCGCTATTTTTTTGCTCATTGATGCCATCAAAAACCCAGA
This sequence comes from uncultured Saprospiraceae bacterium, assembly GCA_964438645.1. Classification (GTDB taxonomy): domain Bacteria; phylum Bacteroidota; class Bacteroidia; order Chitinophagales; family Saprospiraceae; genus HyVt-613. The sequence continues at coordinate 3,492 of CAYTLX010000107.1, forward strand.
TGGTGCCATTGAAGAGCAAAACCAAAAGGAAAGCATTTATCGCAACACACGCACGCCACTCCTATTGCCTGATTTTGATGAAATCACTTCTCAAAAGATTCTAGAGCTCACGGAGCATAAAACTTTACCCTCATCTTTTGCTACTGAAGTCGAAATTTTTGACCAACAATTAGGCGCCGTAGGCTTACGACATTTTAGTGATTTTTGGGATCACGAAGGCACAGAAGTTAATTTTTTCTATCAAGGAGACCAATTATATACTATTTGCGCTTGCGGACAAGATGTTTTTGGTCTATGCGATCACCAAACTAACGTGCTCAGATATATTCTCAAAAACAAAAGCCCCTTCTTTCTTAAAGCATACAATCCACAAAACTATGCAGCACAAAGAATAGAACTAGCCAAATGGGCTGGAATTAGCTTGGATGATTTTGATGATAATTTTGATTTCGATTTTAACCAAAAAAAATACATTCCGAAAGGAAAATTGGCTGGATTAATTGATTTTGCGAAAGCTTCAACGCCTTCGTCTTTCACGCAAGAAGATATACGCCAGTGGCAGATTTTGGCCCCCATCTTAAAAGCTGAAGAACAAAATATCTACTCCATGGGCTACGTCATTGATACGAGCTATGATTATCAAAAATATGCCACCATCACTCCTGTCATCGGCAAAAAATCAACGACTTTGTTTTTGAAGGAGCTAAAAAAATATGAAGCAAACTCTAACTTCCCCATCGAAAAAACCAGTCTAGACGATAAAAGAGTCTCACTAGCCACTATGGCAAATATGCGCCTAAGTGATACGCAGGTTTTTACACCCGACGAGACATCTAAGGCACAATTCAATGATTATCAATCACTTATCCCCCTTCTTTCAAATAATAACAATATTTATATTCGTCACCATCGATACGAAAATAAAGTCAAAAGAAAGGACATCAGACTTATCGAAGTCTCCGACACACCAGCAAAACTATTTTTTGAATTATCGGAAGATGAAAATTTCTTTACATTCAAAGCTAAGCTACAAATTGGGAGCAAGTCTATACCCATTCCAAGCAGTCGCTTATCAAGAACATTAATTTCCCCATTTTTAGTCAAAAATGCTGGGGTTATTTATTTGCAAGATAATTTCAATCAGGTTCGGGCACTTCAAGACTCCATTGCCCAACAGCCTATTTTTCGAGCCAAACAACAGGATGCCGAATTATTTTTTGATAAGGTTGTATTGCCAGCATCCAAGTTATTTCCAATTAAGGTCAGCCGCCTAAAAACGTATGAAAAAAGAACCTTATTTTTGGAGTCCAAAAAGAAAGAGATTTATGTGAGTGACATGGATAATTATGTCCTTTTTGAGCCCGCTATTCGATATACCGATGACACCGTTATCAAACTCGCCAAGCAAGGAGCCCCTTTCACCAAGGAAGGCAATGTGCTCTCTTCCTTCTTTAGAGATGAAGAAGCCGAAAAGTCATTGAATGATTTTATGGCTCAATTACACCCTGATTTTTCTTCTCAAAAAAAACAAGGCCTTTACTATCTTAATTATAATCAACTCTTAGAAAAGGATTGGTTTTTTGATTTCTTTTCGGCTACTAAAAGTGAAGCCGTCGAATTATTTGGTATCAAAAAACTAAAGCGTCTCAAGTATTCTCCACAGCGCGCACAAATATCTACGCAGATTGCTTCGGGGCAAGATTGGTTTGATATTAATATCAAAGTTACCTTTGGTGATGAAGAAGTAAAAATTGCTGACTTAAAAAAGGCCATCATTAAACAGAGCAAATATATCCAACTGAATGATGGAAAACTAGGCGTTATTCCCGAAGAGTGGTTAGATAAACTGGCAGGCTATTTCAGAGTGGGAGAAGTAGATGGGGAGCAATTAAAAATCTCTAAAAGAAAATTCTCTATCATCGACCAGCTCTTTGAAGACATTGATAACCAAGAGATTATACAAGAATTAGCCGAAAGGCGGAGAAAAATTAAAGACTTTAAGAACATTAAGAACGTATCCCTTTCGTCAAACATGACGGCTACTTTGCGCCCTTACCAAAAAGAAGGAATCAATTGGTTACACTTCTTAGACGAGTTCAAATGGGGCGGCATTTTGGCAGATGACATGGGACTAGGAAAGACGGTTCAGGTATTGAGTTTGCTGCAAAGCATGGTGGATAAGGGGCGTGGTCCACACTTGGTGGTTGTCCCCACATCGTTGCTTTTTAACTGGCAAAATGAAATTCAAAAATTTGCCCCTAACTTAGATTTTCATGTACACTATGGTCCAGACCGATCCAAAAATCTAGATAAGATACAGGCGCATGATATTACCTTAACGTCTTATGGCGTGGTCTTGCGTGATATTCCATTTTTACAAAATCAGCTTTTTTCTTATGTAATATTAGACGAAAGTCAAGCCATTAAAAATGTGCTTTCGCAAAGGTATAAAGCATCTTGCCTATTACAAGCCGAAAATAGAATTGCCATGACGGGTACGCCTATTGAAAATAATACTTTTGATTTGTATGCCCAAATGAACTTCCTAAATCCAGGATTTTTAGGGTCACAAGCCAGCTTTAAGCGGGATTATTCCAAACCTATTGACAGTCTGCAAGATAGTGCTCGTGCCCAAGAATTGCAAAAGCTAATCAGCCCTTTTGTCTTACGCCGTACAAAAGAACAAGTCGCCAAAGAACTTCCGCCAAAAATCGAAGACTATATTTATGTCAATCTCGGTGAAGAGCAACAAAAGGTGTATGATGCCTTTCGGAATAAATATAGAGACTATCTACTCGGCAAAATCAAAGAAGATGGTCTTGCAAAGTCCAAGATGTATGTGCTAGAAGGGCTGACGAAGTTGAGATTAATTTGCGACTCGCCAACCCTTGTTGATGATGGTAAATATGCTGGAGAAAGCGCCAAAATCCAAGAACTAATCAAGCACATTACGGAAAAAACAGCCAATCATAAGATGTTGGTCTTCTCGCAATTTACGAAGATGCTCGCATTGGTCAAAACAGCGCTAGACAAAGAAGGTATTCCCTACGAATACTTAGATGGTCAATGCACCCAAAATCAACGTAAATCTAGTGTCGATAATTTTCAAGAAAATAAAGACATTCGGGTTTTTCTAATCAGCCTAAAAGCGGGTAATGTCGGGCTCAATCTTACTGCCGCAGATTATGTTTACCTTTTAGATCCTTGGTGGAATCCTGCTGTTGAAAGCCAAGCGATTGACCGAACCCATCGTATCGGCCAAGACAAACATGTCATCGCCTATCGGATGATTGCCAAAAACACCATCGAAGAAAAAATTATGAAACTCCAACAGCGGAAGAAAAAATTGGCTTCCGATCTCATACAAACTGATGAAAGTGTCATGAAGAGTATTACGCAGGATGATATTTTGGATTTATTTGGGTAGGTAGGC
>CAYTLX010000108.1:0-6887 GCA_964438645.1 uncultured Saprospiraceae bacterium
GCAAAAACTTACAAAAAACTAATTATCAAAAATACCTTTAATTTCAATACTATTCCATATCTTGTAGTATCAATCAAAATACTAATTAATTAGTAGCTATGGATTTTGAATACATTAATCAAAAAATAGGTGAATACGAACGTCAAATAAGCACTACCGATCCGTTGAAAAAGCGGCTAAAGTGCTGTTTTTTGAATTATTTTAGGCCATAAACCCAATGTTGAGCCTTTTGAAGGACTCAAAATATATAGGAAATCCATATCTTTGAGATGGGGAAAAATAAAAATGACTTAGATAGCTGTTGTGTGTTAGATGTTTTTTGGAGAAATTGTGGATATTGCGCAGACTTATGTTAGCAGTAACCCTAAAAAATTGACCGAACCATTGTAAAATAAAAATATGACAAAATACATTTCTACTCTTCTATTATTACTTTTATTCATAAATGGATTAAGAGCAAATGATATTGACACTCTTAGCATAAGAATACATTTGAATAAAATAATAAATACAGGAAATCCAAGGAATTATAAAAACCTAAAAACACTTAATTATATAGCTGATTACCTATTTAAAGAATTTGAAAAATATGCTGATAGTGTGTATTACCAACCTTATATAGTTGATGGTAAAGAATATAAAAATGTAGTTTGTGTATTTGGGGAGCAAAATACCAAAACAATAGTTGTAGGAGCACATTATGACGTTTGCGGTAGTCAAGATGGGGCTGATGATAATGCGAGTGGAGTTGTTGGTCTTTTAGAAATAGCCAAACGATTAAAAGGAAAAAAATTAAAGAATAGAATAGAAATAGTTGCCTATACTTTAGAAGAACCACCCTATTTTAGAACAAAAAACATGGGAAGTTTTGTTCACGCAAAGTCGTTATATGAAAATAAAGTTAAAGTTTATGGTATGATCTGTTTAGAAATGATTGGCTATTTTGATGATACCAAAAAGTCGCAAAATTATCCCATTGGCATACTTTCTTTAGTTTACGGAAATAAGGGTAATTATATTACACTTGTTAACAAATTTTCTAAAGGAAAATTCTCAAGAAAGTTCTCGAGAAAATTTAAAAGCCATAAATTAATAAAAACAAAAAAGTTTACAGCCCCTGCCAAACTTCCAGGTGTTGATTTCTCTGACCACTTAAATTATTGGGAATTTGGTTTTAGTGCACTTATGATTACTGACACCGCATTTTATAGAAATAAAAACTATCACCAAAATACTGACACCATTGAAACATTAGATTTATTACGATTGAATAGAGTAATAGAAACTGTATATAAAACATTACTTACAACGAAATAAACGGCTAATAAAGGCTAAAAAAGCATAGGAGTAAATCAAGAAATCACCATTGATACTCAAATCATCTTATTACGCTTAAAAAACAAAGCAAGAATAACGGAGATGATGATAGAAGTAAGGATGATGCCGCCAAAGGCATAATGATTGTGCTCCAGTCCATTGGGGACATTCATACCGTAAAAGCTGGCAATCAAGGTCGGTACCATCAATAGGAATGTGATGATGGTGAGCCGATGAATAACTAAGTTTAAGTTATTAGAGATAATCGACGAATAGGTCTCCATGGTGCCGTTTAAGATGTCTGTATATAGATTGGCCATTGCTAGAGCTTGAGACGCATCAATGATGATGTCTTCAAAAAGATCTTCCTTTTCTTCTTGCCCACGAATGCCTAATTGGTCTGTTCTGTTGAGTTTTCTTTTGAGTAGTTCGTTGGCATTAAGTGCATCGATAAAGTAAACAAGACTCTTTTCGATAGAAAGAAGGAGTTTTAGCTCTCGATTTCGGCTAGAATTGTACAATTCTTTTTCAATAAGATTTCGACGGCCATTCAGACGGCGAAGGCTTGTTAGAAAACGATAAACATTATGCTCTAATATTTTTAAGACGAAGAGTTTTCTGTCCGAAATGTCAATTTTTACTTTTCCATTAAAAAAGAGCTCTAAAATAGGGTTTTCGTTATTTGAAATGGTGATGATGTAGTCATCTTCGGTGAGAATAATACCAATCGGCTCGGTAACAAACAGCGGTGCATCTTCACGATCCGTTTGATTCTCGATAGCTACCGAAAAAAGGATTAATTTGGCATCATCTTCTCTTTCATAACGCGCTCTTTCTTCAGAGTCTAACGCATCTGTCAAGAAATCGGGTGGAAGCTCGTGTTCTTTGGTGATTAAATCCAATTCTTCCTGTCCTATGGGTGGCTTGATGTTAATCCAGCAACCTGCTGTTGGCTCCGCTATTTGCGTAAGCTGGCGATCTATGGACGTAAAATATTGGATCATGTCTCACTGTTTTCGTATATGTACAACGAAGGATTAGCTGTCCTAGTTCTGCTTTGTTCGATTAAAATGGCTTTTAGCGCATGCAAAGCTATAGGAATTGTTGGATTAATTCTGATTTTTTTTGATTGGACTGCTGCTTGCGCAAAATGCAAAGTTTGTTGTAGCATCAAGTTGAAGGAATCTTTATTTGGTTTAATTGTGCAATTGTTCAACTGAAACCAACCCAAAATCTTTGTTTAAATTAACGCCCACAGAATAAAATTTTGTAAAATCTCCAAGCAAAAATGCATATTGATTTTTCGGAGTGGACTCAACTCCTTCACCCTTAGCCCTTTATCACGCTTCACCTTTAAGAATCATATTATCAATCAAGCGCACATCTCCTGCCCAAGCAGCCGTTACAGCGACTATTTTTTTATTAGAATAGCGTGCATTTTTTAGAGTATTGCCATTGATAAGGGTAAAATACTCTGGTCGGAGACCGGCCGCTTCAATTTTTTGGGTGGCTTCTTTTTCGATTTGGGCAATGGCTTTTTTTGCTTTGACAGCTGCTTGCGCAAAATGTAATGTTTTAGAAAGAATAAGCGCTTTGTCCAGCCAATCATCCGATAATCTAGCATTCCGAGAGCTAAGTGCAAGCCCTTTGGGGGAGCGTACGATGGGACACATCACCAATTTAGTTTTTATTTTTTCAGATTTGATGAGTTGCTTGATGATGGTGGCCTGTTGGTAGTCTTTTTGCCCCATAAAAATAGCGTCAGGTTGGACAATTTCTAGCAGGCGGTTGACGACCATGGCGACACCATTAAAGTGTCCAGGTCTAAAAGCACCTTCAAGTAAGGTGTCCAAGCCATTAAGGTCAAAAACACGATGGTTATTAAAGTTTTTAGGATATATTTGATCCACAGATGGGGCATAGAGAAGTTGATTATCGGCTTGCGCCAAAAGAGCAATGTCCTTGTCCAAGGTCCTAGGATATTTGACTAAATCCGCTTGGTCATTAAATTGAGTGGGGTTGACAAAGATGGAAGTGACGACAAAATCGGTTTGTTTTTTTGCGGAAGCGACAAGGGATAGATGCCCATCATGAAGCGCCCCCATGGTTGGGACAAAGCCTATTTTTAGCTTCTTTTTTCTGATTTTATCAAGGAAGTCTTGAAGGTCTTTGTTTTTTTTGAATATAAACATCTGGGCAGTTTAAGTGTGGAGATAAGGTCAAGTTTGCACAAAAGTAAGCTTTTGTGCAAAAAAAACCGTACCTTTGCATGGATTTTTCTTAAACTAAAACACAGGTACTAGAGATGGAGAAGAAAAGAATATTATTTATTTCGCAAGAGATGGAGCCTTACACAACGGGAGATGCTATTTCCACAATTTCCAATAAACTACCACTACACCTTTACGATAAAAATGCTGAATTAAGACTTTTGATGCCTAGATATGGCACAGTCAATGAGCGGCGTCATCGTCTGCATGAAGTGGTGAGATTATCTGGAATCAATATTATCATTGACGAAAGTGACCACCCTTTAATCATCAAAGTGGCTTCATTGCCAAGTTCAAGATTACAAGTTTACTTTTTAGATAATGAAGATTACTTCAAACGTAAATTTTTGTATGAAAATGCAGAAGGAGAGCCATTTGCCGATAATGGCGAGCGTGGCGTTTTCTTTGCCAAAGGCGCTTTGGAGATTGTCAAAAAGTTTGGATGGGTACCCGATATCATTCACTGTCATGGTTGGATGTCTGCTTTGGTGCCCTTTTATCTAAAGACGGTCTATAAAGATGAGCCTTTGTTCAGAGACTCTAAGATTATCTTTTCTGCTTATGACGGATCTTCTTACGAAGAAAGTTTTGCAGAAGACTACAAGGCTAAAGTAGCGATTGATGGCTTAAAAGAAGCTGATTTAGAGCCATTTATGGAAGATGGCCAGTTTTCCTTGGCTAAGGGCAGTATGCAGTATGCCGATGCCATCATCAAGTCTGGAACGGACTTTCCCGCTCATATTGAAGCACAAATGGCTAAATTAGACAAGCCTTTTCTTGAATTTACAGACGTAGAAGGTGACTATGACGAAATAGTTACATTTTATGAAAGCTTAGTTGAGGAAAAAGTAATATAGTTTTTATACCTTTGCAAATAGTGAAAACTCCTGGGATAGGTTTCTAACTGCTCAGGAGTTTTTCTAAATTTGAAGTAACTATTTAGGTACCACAAATTTTGCCATAAAATGCCCTTTTTGCGCCTGTTTTTGCTATTTTTACCTAGCGGTGCTTCAAAAAAATAGCTTCAACATACACAAGAAGGCTTCTTTTCTGCCTAAAAATAGGGGCACCTAAATAGTTACAATTTGAAAAGTAATGTTATTTCTGCTGGAGTAGGTAATATCCTATAAAAAGCGACGTTTTTCAGCGGACAGATAGGGTGAAAATCGACAATTGTTTTTACTTTTCTTATCTTTGAAAGCAAATACTAGCTAAAATGTCACAGCTAATATTGAATTAGACCCAAATTAAATGAAAAAAAATATTTTAGGAAGGGCATATAGCGCCTTTTTGGTTGGCTTAGTGTTCTTGTCTATTTTTGCCACTCAATGTACTAAACCAACGACCATAGGGGGCGATTTAGTGAATGAGAATGAGCTGAATTTTGGCTCAGTTGATACTTTTCCCTTAAAGGTGACTACCGTAGCATCTACGGACTCCTTGAAAAGTTTTGTGTTCTCTTCATTGCCTTTTAGACTGTCGAGATATTATTTGGGACAATTGGATGATCCTGTTTTTGGATTGAATACTTGTGATATCTTTGCTCAATATGGCCCATTTCCAGGTACTTATGCAGATAAATTTGTCGGAGCTACTGTAGATTCGGTGGTCATGACGCTTATTTTGGATTCTGCGGGATTTTATGGTGACCAAATGGCTATGCAGTCTTTAGCTGTGGCAAGACTAAGCGATCCGATGAAAATGGATACTTCTTATTATACTTTTCAAGATTTTCCAGTAGAGTCTAGCTTGCTAGGGGAGAAAAATAATTTTATCCCTAATTTAAGTCCAGGTTATTTGGTCATTACGCCAGATAGCTCGGTGGTAGATTCTGTTTCTCCATATATTCGAATCCAACTGGATAATAGCCTAGGGCAGGATGTCTTGTCGATGGATTCCGTCGATTATGCAGATGCAGAAAAATTTGCAGAAAAATTTAGAGGACTCAAAATTTTTAGTACTTCCCCGTCAACGGGTATGTTCGCAGTTAAGTTAGAAGCCACTTATTCAGAAATTGATATTTATTATCATACACCGACAGAAGATTCTTTGGTCTTTCCAATCCATCCATTGAGTGGATATACCGCAAGCAATCGACAAGTTCAGGATTATACAGGCTCTTTTGTCGAACCACATATCGGTGTAGAGAATGATTCTTTGTTTTTTATACAATCGACTGGTGGGTTGAACTTGGACGTGGAGCTTCCTGATTTGTCAACTTTGGGCGATGTAATTGTCAATAAAGCCATCTTAGAATTTACTTTAGAGTCTTTGAGCTTTGATGATACGACAACTTTTAAAGTTTTGAATCAACTGGTACTGAAAGATACTTCTAACGCCTTTATTGTGGATATTAATCAGATTTTGGCTGTTGGCAGCAATAATTTGCAAATTTTTGGCGGAAGCCCCAAGTTCGTTTCACGCAACGGAGAGATGAGAATGGTTGTGCAGATGAATCTATCAACATTGATGCAAGATGTCGCTAATGGGACGGTCTCTAACAAAATAGTCGTTAAGCCTGGTACCGAAATCACTAAGCTCGGTCGAATGGTGTTCCAAGGGTTTAGTGGGGACAAAAAATGGCAACCAAAATTATACCTGAATTATACCGAATTAAACTAAAAATATGTGTGGAATTGTAGCATATAACGGAACAAAGAGCGCATTACCAATCATTATTAAAGGGCTTAAAAGACTCGAATATCGTGGATATGACAGCGCTGGGCTAGTGCTGCAAAATGAAGATGGTAATCTAAACGTTTTTAAAAAGAAAGGTAAAGTTGCAGAATTAGAAGCTTTATTGGAGTCTAATGACGTTGTGGGTACTATGGGGATTGGGCACACTAGATGGGCCACTCATGGTAAACCCAATGATGTGAATGCGCATCCACATGTTTCAGGCAATGGACGTTTGTCGTTAGTGCATAACGGTATTATTGAAAATTATGCATCATTAAAATTGGCACTAGAAAAACTAGGTCATGTCTTTGAAAGTGATACCGACACAGAAGTACTCATTCATTTGATAGAGGAGATTCAAAGCCGCGATAAGCTTTCTTTGATAGAAGCCGTCCGTGTTTCCTTGAGCAAGGTAATAGGCGCTTATGCTATTGTAGTGATGGATGTTCAGGAGCCCAATGTGCTGGTTGCGGCTAGAAAGTCTAGCCCCTTAGTGATTGGTATTGGCGAAAATGAGTTTATTGTTGCATCCGATGCGACACCGATTATTGAATATACCAAGAAGGTGGTTTATCTGAATGATGATCAATTGGCTGTAATCACCCCGAATGATTTGCAGTT
>CAYTLX010000109.1:0-6835 GCA_964438645.1 uncultured Saprospiraceae bacterium
GATATTCTTAGGAAGCGTTTTAATTCTAATTTTTCTTACTTGTTGTAAGAAAGCTCCACCGTCCTTTACGCCTACGGGGTTTCCTGTAAAGACGATAGGAAGTGAAATTTTTACAGGAACGCTATCAATCAAACGAATGAAATCAATATGTCTAATTTCATCTGTCACAGGGTGCATTTGTACTTCTTTGACAAAACATCTGTGAGACTCGCCGTCCACGGTAATATCTGCGACAAGAAATTCATTGGTAAAGATGATTGATTTAACATCATTATGCTTTACCGCAATTTGCGTTTCCTTTCCGCCCCCATAAATGATTGCAGGGATTAAGCCAGCCGCTCTAGTCGCTTTTGCTGCTTTTTTTCCAGAAGCCGCTTTTTTTTCAGCACTAATTTGAATCGTATTCATAAAACTTGAATTATTTTCCTTTTCCCAATTTCGTTTGGGGATGCAAAGATACCGTTTTATTCAAAAAAAAGTAGCTAAACATTGATTTTTCTCCCAAAAAAGAAAAAAAATATAAAAAAAGGTGTTTTCCTGGTCTATTCTCCATTAAACAAGGCCGAAATCGAGCGATGCTCATGGGTATTTCTAATGGCTCTAGAAAAGAGTTTTGCGCAAGAAAGGCGTATAATTTTATCCGATTCACGTCCCTGTGGAACCGTATCCGTAACAATCAGCTGTGAAAGTGCTGAATTTTCTATAATTTCGTAAGCTTTTCCCGAAAGGACTGCGTGGGTACACATGGCCTTGACGCTATTGGCTCCTTTATCCAAAAAGGCTTGTGCTGCCTTGGTCAAAGTACCTGCCGTATCCACCAAATCATCAATCAAAATAACATCTTTCCCTTCTACTTCTCCAATGACTTGCATACTGGCGACTTCATTGGCTCTTTCTCGATGTTTATCACAAATAGCCAGCCCCGTATCAAAATATCTCGAATAATATCTGGCTCGTTTGATACTCCCTGCATCAGGAGAAGCAAATACGGTATTAGACAAATCCAATTTTTTAAGGTAAGGTAGAAAAATGGCCTGACTTTTTAGGTGATCCACAGGGATATCAAAGAAGCCCTGAATTTGGTCGGCATGAAAATCCATGGTCATAATTCGATTCGTCCCAGCGGCATGCAGCAAATTAGCGATTAACCTTGCGGAAATAGGCACCCTAGGCTTATCTTTGCGATCTTGACGAGCATATCCAAAATAAGGAATCACTGCCGTAATATACCCTGCTGAAGCTCTTTTGGCGGCATCAATCATCAACAATAACTCCAAAAGATTATCCGCTGGCGCCGTCGTTGATTGGATAAAAAAGACATAAGCCCCACGAACAGACTCATCCAAAATGGGTTGCATTTCGCCATCACTAAATCGATTTAAGGTTTTAGCTCCTAAATCCTGGCCAAAATAATCAGCGATGGATTCTGCGAGATATTTAGTGGATTCACCTGTAAAAAGCTTTACATGAGTTAAAGGCAGCATGGTCAAAATTTTGGTCACAAAGATACCATGTTTCTTTGGATTTAAGGTACAGGAGGAATAATTTATCAGTATTAATCGCAGAGAATTACCCAAAATGAACTTCAAAATATCTTAGATATCTGCCCAATTCCATACAAAACACAAAAAATCCATGGTTCTAAGATACCTAGTATGAAATATATTAGTACTTTTGATACTAAGAATCCAATTGCAAAAATTTAGCTTTTTTGCGCAAGCTCAATCAAAGCCGTAAGCTTACGCAAAAAAATTAAATTGCCTAGTACTTTATATGCCTTAACTATGGCTTTTGCAAGCGATTTACCAAACACGTAGCAACTTTTGCTGCTCATCCAAAAAAAGACTGATGAACAAATTAATTACACTTTCTCTGTTATTCTTTTCTTTGACCATTTTTGCGCAAGCGCCAATAAATGACGATTGTAATGGCATAATAGACCTAGGAACAGCTCCCTATTGCCCAGGTAATGAGTTTTTCACTAACGTAAATGCTACGCCGTCGGATTTTGGCACATTTACGAACCTGCCGACGTGTTTAACTAGTACCAATTCACCAAGGGATGTATGGTTTCAATTTACGGCTGATGCCACCATCACCGACTATGAAATAACCGTTACAGGTGCTGATGACGGCACTGGCTCCACTCCGCTAAACACTCCACAATTGGTTTTGTATCGTGGATTTTGTCAACAAGATGAGTTGATTATCTTGGATTGTGTAGAAGCATCACTAGGAGATTCTACGGCAACCATAAAAATAACTGGATTAACGCCAGGGCTTACTTATTTTCTACGTGTGGGAGATTATTCTCCTGGTGCGCCAAATGCGGGTACTTTTAAGCTATGCATTAAAGAAAAATCTCCAGAAGTGACCATTGATTCGGGTAGTTCGGATGCAAGTTATGGAATTTTGTATGATTCTGGTGGCCCTGATGGGGATTATGGAGCTTCTGAAAATTATGTTTTTACGATTTGCCCTACTGATTTTCATCAATGTATATCATTTTTACTTGAATACTATAATTTAGAAGGATTTACACACCCTATTACAGATGTTACAAAAACCGATGAATTAATAATTTTTGATGGCTCAGACACATTATCGCCCATTCTTGCTCATCTTGGTGGGGCTAACGCTCCATTAGGAAAAAGTACAACCCCCATAAATGATGGTGCTGTATGCTTTCAAGTCTATGGCTCAAGTGGATGCATTACGGTTCAGTTTAAATCTGATGCGGATGTTCAATTTGAAGGCTTCAAAGCTATTTGGGAAACATCTCAAGATCCCTGCCCCCAAAGTGAGCTCATCACCGTTGATGACCAAGCCGACACTAGTGTGATTGTGGACTATCTAAACACAGCCTACGCCCAAACCACCATTGATACAATTATTTGTGATAATGCGAGCTATGGAAGTTTTTTGGCGTCTGACAAAACGGGACTAGGTATCAAAAAAGGTTTGATTCTCACAACTGGGAATGCTCTAAATGCGATCGGCCCAAATGATAATTTTGGGCTTGGCGCATTAGTAGGCACACCTGGGGATCAGGACTTGGATTCCTTATCTATTCTCCTAGGTAACGGAACCTTATCGCAAGATGCCTGTGTTGTAGAGCTGGATGTCTATGCCTATTCCGATAAACTTTCCTTTGAATATATCTTTGGCTCAGAAGAATATAAGGAATATGTCAACAGCAACTTTAATGATATTTTTGCTTTTCTTGTTTCGGGCCCAGGGATAACGGGTGTCCCCCAATTAAACAATCAGCAAAACATCGCCGTACTCCCCAATACCAACACTCCTGTACAAATCAACAGTGTCAACCAAGAAACAAACTGGCAGTATTATAGAAATAATGACTTAGGGCAAAGCGTTCAATATGATGGATTAACATCAGACTCTTTAGGTATAAAGAAGAGCCTTACGGCACAAATTAATGTCACACCCTGTAATCACTACAAATTAAAATTGGCTATTGCGGATCGTGGTGATGGTGCTTTTGACTCAGGTGTTTTTATCTCCGAAATCAAGGCGGGCTCCCCAGAAATAGCCGTTGACTTCAAATCTGGGTTAGATTATCTAGTAGAATCATGTACAACCGTAGATGATATACTCGTTATTGAATTAAACGGTGAAGTCCAGGACACTATTACTTACACGGTCAATGTCTCTGGCTCAGCTATAAATGGCACAGATTATATACTTAACATTCCAGGATCGCTTACCTTTTCACCAACACAAACAAAATACTCCTTTCCGATCTCTATTATTGATGACAATATCATAGAAGGAACAGAAAAAATCATCATTTCATTATCCAGTAATTTTGGTTGTGGTGAAGTTATTTTTGATGACTTGGTGATTGATTTGAAAGATAATATCGATGTCAATGCCAATATCCTTGGAGACACCCTAGATGTCTGTATCAATGATGGTGTCCAACTCAATGCCGTAGGCGCTGTTACCTATGCTTGGACACCAGCCAATATTTTGGACAACCCCAACATCGCTAATCCTTTTGCAAATCCTACGGTAAGTGGGTGGATTTCAGTAACAGGAACCGCAGGCATTTGCTCGAATACCGACTCTGTTTATTTAGATGTCCATGATGTACAAGTAACCGCAACAACTTCTGACGATGGCATTTGCTTGGGAGATGTAGTTAATCTGAACTCAAATACCACCATTGGCAACCCTACTTTTACGTGGAGTCCATCGACAGGAATAAGTGACACCTCCATACAAGCTCCAACCGCTACTCCTGACTTTTCAACTAGCTATATTGTACAAGTCGAAAAATTTGGGTGTATTGCCAAGGATACTGTTTTTATTCAAGTGGACACTTTATTTGAACCCACTCTAATTCCTGATACGACCATTTGCTTGGGGCACAGCATTCAGTTAGGTACGCCGATTGTCTCTACTTCAATCTACTCATGGAATCCAACTGGAGATTTAGACAACCCTAACAGTTCTGCACCACTTGCCACCCCAACCAACCAAACGACCATATATACTTTAATGACTACGAGCTCAAATGGACATTGTTCTGCCCAACAACAGGTAACCGTCACTACAATTCCAGCGTCTTTAAATGTCACGACCTTGCCAGACATGAACACTTCCGACACCATTTTCTTATGTGCGCCCGACTCTACTCAATTGTTTGCACAAACATCAACATCTGGTGTGGGACTTTCTTGGTTACCAGCTAATGGCACGTTAAGTAGCCAGACAGATACTATTGTCACTGCCAAACCGATTGTTTCAGGATTATATGTAGCTACTTTGGTTGTAGGACAATGTACTTTGCATGACTCTACATATATCCAGATTGACTCTTTACCAGATTTAGCATTAGAAGCCATTCCTATTAAAGATCCATTTTGCCCTGGCGATACGGTTTCTATCTTTTCAGAAAATTATGACCAAGATGCCTTTGTGGGAATCACCCATACCTGGACGCCAAGTACAAGTATTATTTCTGACCCAAATAAATTTAACTTAGTCATCATCACAAAAGACACTATTACTTATACAAGAACTACGCAAATTGGGGCTTGTCTAGACTCCGCTAGTATCACCTTGAATGTTGACCATCCAGCAGATATTGCCGTTACTCAAGACAAGGACAGCATTTGCGCAGGTGAGCAAGTTCAGCTTACTGCGTCTGCATCTCCTGATAGCAATTTTGTATGGACACCAACGGACGGACTTTCTTGCTCAGAATGTCCTAACCCAATAGCCACTCCATCCAACACCATCACTTATAGTGTTACGCTCAAGGATGCTAATTGTCCATCTTCAGAAACTGCGACAATTGTTGTTAAAGAGAGCCCAAGTGTTCAATTTCCTACAGATAATAATCTTTGCCCCAGTGAATCCATCACTTTAAACGAGAATAATGACCCAACCATTACTTATTCTTGGACTTCGGACGATCCTAACTTCGGCACTATGACCATCGCACAGCCTACAGTAACTCCTTCAGTCACAACTACTTATACCGTTGTTACATCAAATGGCTCTTGCGAGAATACCCAAACCATTACCGTAAATGTCGCTAACGATGAATTATCCATTGACGGCCCTGATGGTGTATGCCCTGGCTATCCGATTACGCTAACGGCTACAACAAATGGCACAGGAGATTATGTTTGGATGCCAGATAATATTAACAGTCAAAGCATTTCAGTTGAGCCCACTACTGCAACCACCTATTCCGTGACCTATACTTATGGCGATGGGTGCACCTTGGCCATCTCCAAGAACATTGTTGTTTATCAAGACTATACAGTAGCCTTAACCGCAGAGAAAGACACGGTGTTTAGTGGAGAGATAATCAAACTCCAAGCGACAGTGAATCCCACTCTAACCAATCCCACTTTCAAATGGACTCAAAATGGTAATGATGTGGCTGGCACAGGGGCAAGTCTTGCGATAAAATCTACTGAAGGCCCTGTGGATGAGTTTGTTGCGACCTTAATTACTCCAGATGGTTGTGAGTATCCTGCCACTATTTCTATTGTTATCAAACCACTTACTTATGAAATTCCTAATGCCTTCACACCGAATAATGATGGCACCAATGATCTTTTTAAACCTGCTATTCTAGTAGGCTATGAATTTTCTAAAATGCAAATTTTCAATCGTTGGGGACAATTAGTGTATGAAGGTTCATCTGGCTGGGATGGCGCATTTAAAAATAAGGCTTTACCATCAGATGCCTATCCATATATGATTGAACTCATTGCGCCAGATGGCTCCAAAAAAGTGCTAAAAGGGAATGTGACTTTATTGCGATAAAGAGCATAATGGCATAATGGCCGAAAGTTGCGTTTTATTTTCACAAAAGAGAGCGTTTAAGCATCAACTTAAACGCTCTCTTTTAGTAATGTTCTCTATGCCTTAGACCGAATACTTTTAGTAAATCTATCAAAATTTCAACATCGTTTCGGTATTGATAACGACGCAGATTTTCATCATTGTAATTTAGCACAAGGTCCTTGACTACAATCAAAGGGCAAGGCATAGCGAGTCCCGTTGGAATTTGTGAACGCAGAGTAAGGCTAAATTTGAAGACCTAGGCAATAAAGGCTCCTTTCGGACGCATACAACTTCAAATTTTGTCTTAATCAAGGCAGCAAATGGAATCGGGGCAGGCTATGTCGTTTTAAATTCTATTCATTTTAGGTTGACAAACGCTCATTTCTGACATCAAAAAGTAAATCCATCCATCAAAATTTCAACATCGTTTCGGTATTGATAACTACTCAAATTTTCATCATTGTAATTTAGCACAAGGTCCTTGACTACAATCAAAGGGCAAGGC
>CAYTLX010000110.1:0-1300 GCA_964438645.1 uncultured Saprospiraceae bacterium
TAGCCCGTCTAAAAGTAAGCAGGCGCATACCCATCAAATGCAAAACTCACCATCTAAATCCCTTCAAAAAACCCAGTTTTTGTATTTTTACGGACTTCATTCCAGTTGTAAAAACGTCCATTCATAGAAATATAGACACCTGGTTTCAGCACTTGCGCAAAGGCAATCGCTGCTCCAAGATTAAAAAAACCATCAGAAGAAGAACCAAAAGCATAAGGAATCATGGCGCCAAACAATACGATGGTTTTATCCTTTAAATTCTGCTTTTTCGCTAAAAACTTAGCGGTTTCTACCATCCGATCGGTGCCATGAGTGATTACAATGTCATCAAACTTGGAGCGCCGACAATTATGAGCAATAATTTCACGGTCTTCATCGGTCATCTCCAAACTATCCACCATCATCAAGGTCTTGACATCAAAGGGAATATTAGAGCGTCCTACGACCATCATATCACGCAAGTGAGTATCTTTAAAATACAATTCTCCATTCAATAAATTATACTCTTTATCAAATGTACCACCCGTCACAAATATCTGAATCATGTTCTCTTGTTTTGAGTCGGCAAGTTAGGTGTTTTTTGAGAATTGAAAAGGGAAATTAGCTCAAGTTTCCACACATTCCTTAAGAAATAGTCATTTCACTTACCAGTTACTTATCAAGCCAACACTATTCGTATCCTAAATTAGAAAATCAAATACGGAACTGTTTAGGTGTCCCTGTTTTTAGACAGAAAATAGGCATTTTTGTGTATATTGAAGCTATTTTTTTTGAAGCGTAGCTGGGCTACGTGATAAAAATATGGCAAAAACAGACGCAAAAAGGGCATTTTATGGCAAAATTTGCCCTACCTAAATAGTTACTCAAATACAATAATTTTTGTAACTTGCCTAAAAAAAACCAATATGCGCTATCATCTACTCACTGCTTTTTGGCTCTTCTCATCATCAGTTTTCGCACAAAGTTGGCAGATTACGCCCCTACCCAACCTACCCGAATCCGTCACAAATAATGCCGTTTGCGAAGGTTTTATTGGAGACACAGCATTCGTTTTTACCTTCGGGGGATTAGATGCCACCAAAAAGTATTCGGGAATTCATCAGCGGAGTTATCGTTACAATACCATCAATAAAACATGGATGCAGATTCCAGATTTACCCGACAATAGTGGCAAAATTGCGTCTGCCGCTAGTCGCATCGGCGACATTATCTACATCATTGGTGGCTATCACGTACAGGCCAATGGCAATGAAATTTCGTCCAATAAAATTCATCGGTATCAAATTTCTACCAATACATT
>CAYTLX010000110.1:1310-6822 GCA_964438645.1 uncultured Saprospiraceae bacterium
TTCTTACTGATGGGGCGGACATTCCCAAGGCCATTGATGACCATGTTCAAGCGGTATGGAGAGATAGTTTGATTTATGTGATTACGGGTTGGAGCAATTCTACCAACGTCCCAGATGTCCAAATCTATCACCCGACGACCGATACTTGGACTGCCGCCAATTATCTACCCAGCAGCAGTTATAAATCTTTTGGCGCATCGGGCACCATCATTGGAGATACTATTTATTATTTTGGTGGCGCACGGATCGCAAATAATTTTCCGATTCAAAATAATCTACGCATCGGCATTATTGACCCTAATAATCCCGAACAAGTCACCTGGTCCACTTCTACTCCAAATTCTAGTATCGCTGGTTATCGGATGGCTTCTACTTCCGTAAATCAACAGCCCATTTGGATTGGCGGAAGCCCTAAAACGTATAATTACGATGGCATAGCCTATGATGGTAGCGGCGGGGTCTCGCCAAGTAATCGAAGCATTTTATGGAAGAATAATAGCTTAAATATCATCTACAATGCCTTACCGATGGACTTACGGGGTATCGCTTCCGCAAATGACACCACCAAATATATTGTGGGCGGAATGATTGATAATCAACAAGTTAGCAATCAATTAATCCGACTAGATTGGCACCAAGACTTGGTACATACGCTTTCGCAAAAAACCACCACTTCCTTTTTTAGGCTTGCGCCAAATCCTGCCCAAGATGTTATTTATTTGTCTTTTGCGCAAGCACAATATGACCTTGATTATCAATTAATCATTCTCAATCAAACAGGCCAAGTAGTCCATCATCGAGATTCCATCAAAAATAATCAAGCAATAAACATCAGCCATTTTCCGAAAGGAACGTACATCCTTACGTTAAAATCCAAAACAAAAAAAGTGTCTAGTACTTTTATCAAGGAATAATTCTTCACTAACCGTTGGGGCGAGCCAAGCAGGTAAAAACTTAAACCTTTTGTTCTATGCCTGGAAATATTTCTTGTTTTTTTTCTTTGGATCGTTAAAAAACTAAAACGATTGCGACGTAGCTTGCCACGCTTCCAACTAATACCTTGATTAAAACAAAATTTGAAGGAATTTGAAAGTTGTGTTATAGCGGCTACCGCCGTTCTCTCCTTTCGCCCTATCGCACTCGACCCTATGCGTTCACCTGGGGGGAATAGGCAAATTCAGCGCTACCCCCACCTGAATAAAACTTAGCGAGCCATTGCTTTCCGAATAGTTGGTAAAAAACACAAAATTTAGCAACTACAAAAAACAATTTTCCGTATAAAAACCATGGAAAATACAGTTTTAGGAATCGGATCAAGAGTCAAGCATCCCGCATTTGGAAGTGGGGTCATTATACGTTTATTTCAAGCGGCTTATGAAGTCTGCTTCATCCAATACGGCATCAAGGAAGTCGGAAAAAACTATTCCGCTTGGGAAATTATCGAAGCCATCCCTGTCGAAGCCGCCGTAAGCTTTTCAGATATGGAGATGGCTTTAGCCAAAATCCTAAAGGCTTGGTCGGATGTCTCCGAGATCATCCCTATCGCCGACAAATGGGACGGTGGAATGCTCACTATCAGCTCAAAAGATGATAGCATCAGCTCAAAAGAAATTCCGATTGATACTTTTTTCCATAAAATCGTCATGGTGCGTGACAGAATCAGAGTGATGGAACAACGCATCAATGCACACAAAGGGCTTTCTGAAAGCGAAAAGATTGATTTACAGCAGTATATCACACGTATTTATGGAAGCCTAACCACTTTCAATATCTTATTCAAATATAAAGATCACCATTTTGTGGGCGCACGGAGCAAGTAAAGGGCTCAAGTTGTGGTTTACACGATAGCGCCTAGTTTACTTTAAAGAACCAATACATTTTGGTCGTATCCTGTCATGGGATGCGACCTTTTTTCAATGCAACGCTGCCCGAATAGGAATCCGTCCAATCAACTCTGCTTCATATTCAAAAAACCACTGGGCTCTTTCCAAGACATCCTTTTCAGGAAAATACAGCATCGCTAATTCAATATAAGCCGTACCATGTTTGACTTCGGACGCCCATAAAATTTTATAAAACCGTTTTAAATCAGGGTCTTCCAGATGGTCTCCGACCATCTTGAATCGCTCCAAAGCACGAATTTCTACCAAAGAGCCAATAATCAAGCGATCCATTAGGCGATCCATCCGCCCATGCCGACATTGCTTGGTCAATTCCACCATGTACAAATCCTTTTCTATTTTTTGCGGAAGCACCAAACCCCGCTCATGCATCAAGCCATAAACTTGCTGAAAGTGCTCCAATTCTTCGACACCCATTTCAATCAAAGTAGGCACCATTTTGGTAAAAGTAGGATATTTAGCGACTAACCCCAAGGCAAAAGAAGACACTTTACGCTCCCCATCGGCATGACTTATCAAAAAGGCATCAAAATCATTCATCACGGCTTTAATCCAACCATCAGGACTATTGGAGAGCACTTTTAGGTCATATTTCATTTTTCAAGGTATTTAGTTGACATCCAAAACATCCTTCTTTTTGAGCTGTTTTAAGGCGGCTTTCACAAATAAATCATGATCCGTAGCCATCACCTTATAATACATTGCTTCTCCAAATTGGAGCTTGCCTACATACGCCTTTAAGGTTCTTTTAATGAATGGCCTAAAATAATTATTGGATTTTAACGGCAATAAATCCTGTTGTTTTTTTGCGTAAGCGATAAATTCATTGACCAAATCATCAGGGATAGCATAAGAATTAAGAAACTCCTTTTCGGTAGTGCCCGCTACATTTATCGGCCTAGACAGAATAAACTCATAAGCCATACTATTCATAATCAACCAATTTTTGTCCACCAGCAAGCTATCCATCGGGATAAATATCTCTGGAGTAATACCGCCACCGCTATGTACTAGTCGATGCTTGGATGTGTAATATTTAGTGGTATCTTTTACTTGATTTTCTGTTTTATGATAAAGCTCACCATTGTCAAAACGGTTTTCTATGTCATGGGCATATTGGTCTCTATCCGAGTAATCTTTTTGGATACAACGCCCCGAAGGAGTGTAATATCTCGCGACTGTCATACGAACTGCCCCACCGTTGACAAGTTGCAATTCTTCTTGAACAAGGCCTTTCCCAAAGCTTCGACGCCCAATAATCACCGCTCTATCCCAATCCTGCAAAGCCCCCGCAGTAATTTCTGCAGCTGATGCAGATTCTTCATTAACCAAAACGGCTATTTTCTTGATATTCAACCGACTAGACCCATTGGACTCATAGTCTTTTGTACCTACTTTGGCGCCTTTTGTGTAAACTAAAAGCTTGTGTTTATCCAAGAAAATATGATTCAAAACTTCCACAGCTTCATTCAGATAGCCGCCCGGATTGTCTCGCAAATCAATAATCAAATCTTCCATCCCTTCATCATCAATCATCTTCATGACTGCTTGCGCAAATTCTCTTGATGTCGTGGCCGTAAAGCTGGTTATTTTCAAATAGCCCGTAATGGGATCAATCATAAATGCCACAGGCACACTTGGCAAATCAATATCTCCCCGAATAATTTCCGTTTGATATTGCTCATGGGTCATCCGATTAAGACAGGTCAATTTCAACTTTGTCCCCCGAGATCCTTTCAACAAAGCGACTACGGAATCCGCCGTCATCTTGACCCCCGCAATCACCGAATCTCGAACCATCAAAATCTTATCTCCACTGTGTAATCCTGCTTGAGAAGCGGGCCCATCTTCAATCACACCACCAACCGTAACGGTATCTTCAATCATCAAGAAATCTATCCCTATCCCTACAAATGAACCGCTCAACTGCTCTTGGCTATGCAAAAACATCTTGGCAGGCATATAGACAGAATGTGGATCCAAGTCTTTTATCAAGTTACGAATGGCTTTTTCCGCAAATTTTGCTTGATTTAAGGTATCCACATATTTGGAATCAATATATCTAATCACCTGCATCAAAGGAGCTTCCATATTGGTGTGGCTACTCAACTTATCTTCTTCCAATCGCTCAAAGATATTGGTCGAATCCTTCATCTTTAGCCCTATGACCATGCCCCCGACCATTACCAAGGCAAAAAAGAAAGGCAAAAAGATGTTATTCTTGTGCTGTTTTGGATTATCGTCCATTGAATCTTTTCATTTTAAATAAAGCTGCAAGGTAGAGATTTTTTCGTTCTAAATATTGATACAAAAAGTAAATTTATTAAGAGAAAATATGTATTTTTACGCAGAACAAAACATATTGCTTTATTTCATCATAAATCTAAATATCATGTCAAAGCTTCCCCCCTGTCATTTTTTACTCATTTTCTCCATATTCTTGACCAGTCCATCCATTGCTCAAACGCTTACGATGGACAATGTTACGCCACAGATAGGAGACCATTTTATCACCCACAAAAGCCTAGCTGGACCTATCGGCGATAGTGGCCAAGGCATTACTTGGGACTTGTCGGGGCTTGTCGCTCTTGACACCAACACCCTTTCGTATGAGACCCCCACAAATCATCCAAAGGCGACCTTCTATCCCGATGCTACAGTTGTGGGTATCAATGGAGATGCAGGTGAGTTTTTGGATATTTCTTCTTTTGCTTGGCAGCGTCTAGGCATCAGTGCACCATCTTTTGCCTTTGAAGTTAACTATTCCAATGACCCCGAAGTATTTCTAACTTTTCCTTTCTATTACAACAAAACCTTCAATAATCAATTTTCTGGGCTCGTAACATCGAGCGGAGTCACAATCCCTAGAACAGGGACTATTACAGTCACTGGGGACGGAACAGGAACGCTAATCATGCCCTATGGGCAATTCAACAATGTGTTGAGAATCAAAGTCTTAGAAGTAACAACGGACACTGTCAACCAAATTCCAGTAACGATCGAAACACTAACCTATTCTTGGTTTCAAGAAGGCATCCACGCTTCTATCGCTTCGGTGATTCAAACGACCATTGACACCAATGTCACTTCAGCTTCTTACTTTTTGGATGAATCCATTATCTCATCAAACCACTCACTTGCCCAATGGGATTCGCCAATACGGGTTAGCCCCAACCCTGCCATTGACCTTATCCATGTTGATTTTCAGCTCAACCAAGCGAGCCGTGTCCAATGGCAAATCCTTTCAATGGAAGGCAAAACCATCCTGCCCACTACTTCGGAATTTAGACAAGCGGGGCGTCAATCCATCCAATTAGATGTCGCTTCCATCCCTTCCGGAAAATACATCCTTCAATTAATGGCTAATGGCAAAATGGCTAGCAAAAAGATTGTTTTATTGGGATATTAGGATATTGGGGCGCTTCGCTTTTGGAGCGTTCCTTCGTCACTTTTGGGATATTGGGCTTTGTATCGGGCGGCAGCACTCAACTTCTCAACCAGCGAAGCCACTCAACCAGCGAAGTCCGTAGGACAAGCATCTCAACCAGCGAAGCGACTCAACCAGCGACGTCCGTAGGACAAGCGACTCAACCAGCGAAGCGACTCAACCA
>CAYTLX010000111.1:0-6732 GCA_964438645.1 uncultured Saprospiraceae bacterium
CAAACGGGTGATCCATAGGGGCGCATTGGCTAAATTGACTTTCGTCGAAAGACGGGTGGACTTGATTGACTGAAGCTGGCGCAAAAGCCATCAGAAAAAATACCATGGAAAAAAGCGATAATTTAAACATATCGTTACGTTTTGTTGTCAAGTAGCTTATCAAGGAATAAAAGCCCGATTAAAGCGGGTAGGACTCCATTGATAATCCACAGAAAAAACGTGCCAGACAGCACGCTTATTTCATTTACCCCTTGTGGAGCCCATAAAAACAGGGCTATTTCACTCTTTATTAACAGCCCAAGCGCCGATGGCAATGGAAAAAAGGACTGCACCCAATAAGTGATAAATATAATAGAAAACTGCAATATCGGGTCATTAGGCAAGCCAAAAAAACGATTGAGCAAGTACAATTGTACCGAATAAACCAAATACCTACCTAGCGTCAGCCCTAGCCCGCCCCATGTAATTTGCCGACTATATCTAAAATAACCTTGATAAATTTTCTTTCCTAGCCAGCTCTGCTTGCGCAAAATTGCCCTAATAATCGGGTCATAAAAAACCAATGCCCCCGTGAGAAGCAAACCAACTAGCCATAAAATCGGCGTAAAATAAGTAGATGAGAAGTAAGAATTGGCTTCATAATCCAATAGCACTCGCTTAAACCCAAAATTCAAAGCAATAAATCCTAGCCAATAAATAACCACCTTTTGCAGAAAAGCACCAAAGGATAGCGCCCAAACGGACTTGGCTCGATTCTCGGGTTTCAATCCCAACATGCGCCCACCATATTCACCGAGTCTAGCGGGAGAGATTAGCCCCAAACTATTTCCAGCATATATCGCCATCAAGGCAGTTTTTAGGCTTATTTTCTGAAAAGGTCGGGTCAAGGTCATCCACTTCAATGATTCCAAGTGATAATTGACCCACATCAATAACAAAGCAACAACAAACAACCAAGCGGGAGATGCGCCCAAATGCGCCCGAAACTCGACCATCATTTCGTCGAGATTGCCCCTAGACTGGAGCTGGCGATAAAGCAACCAAAGAAAAAATATAAAAAAAGACCATTTTACCGCTTTAGAACGGAAAATTTTCGTCAATTTGCGGAAGCTATTCATTTTTTTCATATCTATCATCAAAGATAGGTGACTCCAAGCAATTATGCCCACTAGGACAAAAGAAATAAAACAAGTCAAAAGGATACTAGGTATTGATCCTGGTACCAATGCGATGGGATATGCCATCATTGACGCAAAGGGAGACGACATCAAGCTGATAACTATTGGCGTGTTGAATATCCCTTCTGGATACAGCCAGGCACTCAAGCTCAAAAAAATATACCATCAAGTTGCGGAACTCATCACCCAATATGGGCCAGACGACATGGCCATCGAAGCCCCTTTCTTTGGCAAAAACGTACAATCCATGCTAAAGCTAGGTCGGGCACAAGGAGTGGCCATCGTTGCGGCAGTCAATAAAGCCATCAATGTCACGGAGTATTCGCCCAAATCCATTAAGCAATCCGTTACCGGAAATGGCAATGCATCCAAAGTACAAGTTGCGGGTGTGCTAGGCCATATACTAAAAAGAGCCATTCCTACCAAGTCTGAAGATGCTACGGATGCGTTAGGTGCCGCTGTTTGCCATCACTTTAAAGGAAACAATCGGGGCGGCGGCAAGAGCTATTCGGGCTGGAAAGATTTTGCTAAGCAAAATACTAAGCGCACTAAGGAATAGTGCTTGGGTTACCCATCTTCCAAATAATAATTTTCACCTACAAAGACGGGCTTAGCGATGCGGTTCAGAGTGTTTTTCTATGGAGTTCAGATAAATTCACGAATCCTAGCCGCAATTTCTGCCATTTGTTCCTTTGGTAGGGTCATTTTGGGATTAGAAAGTAGAATATCCTTTTCAGAATCCAAAGGAATCAAATGGATGTGTGCATGTGGCACTTCTAAACCTAAAACGATTACCCCAATTCTTTTGCAAGGGAAGGCCTTTTTAAGGGCAATAGCTATTTTCTTAGCAAAGACATTAAGTCCGGCCAAGACATCATCTTCTAAATCAAATATATAATCGACTTCTTGCTTGGGAATGACCAAAACATGACCCTTTTTTATAGGAAAGGCATCGAGAAACGCCAAAAATTGGTCGTTTTCGGCAATTTTATAAGCAGGAATCTCACCTGCGACTATTTTTGAAAATATAGAAGACATGGTTATATGGAAATATCCATGATTTCAAACTCTAAGATTCCACCTGGAGTTTCGATTTTGGCCACGCCCCCTACTTCATGTCCAAGTAAACCTTTACCGACTGGAGAAGAGACGGATATTTTTCCATTTTTGGCGTCAGAAGTAGATTCTGCTACAAGATGCATTTTCATAATTTGACCACTTTTGACATTTTTAATGGTCACCTTAGAAAGCACGGTAACTTTCGATAGATCCAAATCAGACACATCAATAATCTTAGATTTAGCAATGGCTAGTTCTAACTCATTGATTTTCAACTCAAGCATACCTTGAGCATCTTTGGCCGCATCATATTCCGCATTTTCCGAAAGGTCACCTTTCTCTCTAGCTTCTGCAATAGCCATCGCCGCTTCACGGCGTCCATTGGTTTTTAGCTCTCGAACTTCGGCTTGCAGTCGATCAAAATCTTCTTTGGTTATGTAGTTTATATCGGACATAGGTCGCACTATTTAGAATAATTAAAACAGGAACGCTCCTTCATCAGAAGAAACGTTCCTGTTTTAGAAAATGATTATTTCTTAGGACAAAGATAAGGAATCTTTGCAATAAGTTCAAGTCATTTAGAAGTTTAAACGAATACCTAGAGTATGGATGCCCCCAAAAGGGTTTGTTAATTTGTAAGCATAATCTACCCCAAATCTAGGTGGGTCTTTCTTTTGGACTTTAACTTCTGCATCCGTATCATCTCCGAGAATATCAGATAAGTCCTTCTTTTTCAACGGAATATCTAATGAAGCACCAAAACTTGGCCCATTATCCACGGAAGCTTCAATTCTTGTTTCTGATGCAGCGGATACTTCAAGCTTATAAGCACCACGGAGCATAAATTTTTTGTTAAAGGAATACTCTACGCCTAATCCTACTTGATCCTGCGCAAATGAATTGGCTGTAAAGCCACCATCAAAAGTCAAAGTGTGCTTATCAGTCAAAAAGGTCTTTATTGAGAGACCAATATTCAACAAAGATGGTAATTCATAAGTAGCTCCACGCACTGAATAGGTCAGATTATACCCCCCTTTATCAGGATTTTCTGTGCTTGTTGCTAATCCTGGTCCTTTAAATTTCATAGGAGTTCCAATATTTCTGATGGCGATACCAAATTTGATATTATCGCGGTCACCCGTGACATATTGCACCCCAGCATCTAAAGCAAAACCAGATGAATTGATGTCCGAAGTAGATTCATTCACCACTCTAAAAAGTACACCTACATTTACTTTTTCAAAAGAATGGGAGTAGCCCAATCCTAGATTAAAGAAAGAAGGTGAGTAAGTTACACCAGTACCTTCAGGCTGAGCATCGGTAGTTACTTTAATGTCCCCAAAATCAATAGCCATGATACTCACACCAAACGCCCCATTTTTACCTACTTTCTTAGCAAAGCCCATAGCGTTTAGATTAATATCTGCACCGATCAAGTAACGTGTCTGTGCTAGCAGGATTTCGGTACTTCCAATACGTCCTATGCCTGCTGGATTCATTCTCATGGCTTCTACTCCACTAACAGAGCCGATATTCAGCGAGTGCAATCCTGCACTTCGAGCCCAAGGATTTAGTACTAATTCATAAGCTCCCGCTTCCCCTTGTCTATCAGGATTACCTGCAAACAATAAGCTAGGAGCAATAAATAATAACAAAATTAAGAAGCGTAAA
Source organism: uncultured Saprospiraceae bacterium (assembly GCA_964438645.1). GTDB lineage: Bacteria > Bacteroidota > Bacteroidia > Chitinophagales > Saprospiraceae > HyVt-613. The sequence goes on from CAYTLX010000111.1 coordinate 3,909, forward strand.
TTTCTGGTCATAATCACTTCGTTTTATACCCTTTAGGTATTTTATTTAATCTGACTCAAATATACAACATTTATTGAATCAGCTTTATCAAAAATATTAAAAATGTATTCTGGCTACAAGATTTGTAGCCAGAATACAATATACTCTTATAATCCAGATGGATCGAATTGACGATTCATACCGAACCACTTGATTATCCGTTCTCCCATGCCAGGCGCTTCAACATGAATTAGATACACGCCACTTGCGACAGGAATACCGCTAGCATTCTTTAAGTCCCATTCTACATCAGGTGCAATCTGTCTAGAATAGCCTGTATCTGAATTGACAAATGGCACTTCATCCCGTTCGAATTTACGAATAAACTTACCATCCAAAGAGTAAATCGTCACCGTACTCTTCGCTGGAAGGTTGGTGATTTTCACAATATTGGTGAATTGCGTTCTTTCGTAATAAGAATATCCATAATACGGATTAGGGACTACACTCACTTCATCTAAGGCAGTTTCTACATCCGCTGCGGCAGTTACGGGCTCAGGCTTAAATCCTTTTAGTTCAAACTCATAAGTTGGTAGCCCTCCATAATTAATGACTTCATGACCTGGAGAAACTGGGAGATAACTCTCAACAGTATTATAAGGATTTGCTACTCTCAAGGAAACAACTGCGTCATTTGGAATCAAACCATCTTTATAAGATAGCATTTTTTCACCCAACGCCGTAATTGGAAGCCCTGCCCATTGAATATGACTTAAAGGTCGTATTCTTTTAGAATCTTGTGGCTTCGATAACTCTGTCCTTAAGTAGGCGCATTCATCATATTCGTCATAGGTAACATACACAAAGTGCTGTCCACCTAAATACATTGAGTTAACATTCGGAACAAATAATGGCTCACCTGTGACACCGCCCATCTGTATCAATTGAACATCTGAAGGATTAAACATCATATCCCCTCCTGTCAAACCAGCCTCTCCAAACATCTGTCTAAATAACGCAGATGTATCAGCTGGATAGAAGAAAGGCATATCTTCTGTCTTGTATGTAGAGTTTTCTGAAAAGAAAATGTTTAAACGCTTTCCTGTTTCTACATCTACTGCATATCCTGGGAACCAACCCATTCCTTCACCATCACCATCAGGCATTGGCAATCCATCTGGTCCTGCCTCTTTCCCGACGGAAGGTGCCTTTCTCAAATAAAATTGCCCTGCATTGCCTTCAGGCTTTAATTCTGTAATACTTACATCTGCTAAACCATATTGTGCTGTCGCAGCTTCTGTAATGATACAGCGACTCCACTTAGTCTTATCAGATGTAAATACAATATCAACATTATTTAAGTGGTAGATACTGTCTAGCTTTCTCACCGTCCCTACCTTATTATTCACCCATCCAGGGGTAATAAAGTATGGAGTTTCATTATCCTTTCTTTCTGTATTAAGCATAAAGAAAGGGTAAAAAGCAACATCTTTATCTACTGCTTGCACAAAATCTTTCTGTGGAGATAAATTCGCATCTTTCACAAAATTGATTATTTTTGGAAAAACCCTAGTGGTTTCTCCTTGCCCCGTAGGCACAACCGCACCTCTATTATTTTTTGCTGTTGTCAACCAAAAAGGTTTATTTAAATCAGCATAAACAGCTTCTTGCCCAGTAGCTCCTCTGTCTTCTGTAAAGGCTGTGCCAGGCTCTTCCACTTGTCCCAATTCAATACTTATGCCATATTCTGATAAAACTTCTTCCGTAAAATAACTCAAATCTCTATCAGACTTAATTGTATTCACTACATTACCAGATGCATCTAACTTATCAAGCACCCAATATAATGTAGAATCTTTAATAGAATGTGGTGCCGCTCCAGACGTACCATCCGAAATTGTAATACGGTACTTCCCATCTTCCACCTCCAACGGATTAACCACTTTAACTTTAAAAGGAGCGTGACCAGGTAAATAAGTTACATTTCCACCAGATGTGTTGTCAATTGATGCTTCCCGTGTCTCTTTCGAAATTTTCAGAAAGTTACCTCCTGTGCCACTTCCAGAGACTCTAGTCACCAAAGGTCCATCTCCATATCCTGTATTTAACAAAGTATAAGTGGATGGTCTTGGTATAACCGTAATGGGTCGAATCTTTGCACTTGTTCCACCATAAGGTGTTTTTCGCCCTCTTAAAAATGGTGTTTGCTGCCCCTTTGCTGGGTACACAAAAGGGTTAAATGGTTCAAAATTATTATGCGCATAAGCAATCGCCACATAGTAGTACTTCCGGTGGTTAATCAATGGAGCATCACCAGAGCCAAATTCATCCTTAGTTATATCAAAGGAATGTTGAACCCCGTCATTCTTCCCTGCAACCTTTTCAACCAACTTATAAAGTTGTTTGGGGGTCGTATCCGTAGGATTGGGATTTGGTGCATAAGCCTCCCAATTATAAACTTTTGATACATCATTTTTAACATCACACTGGGCAACAATTCTAGCCAAATCTGGGTTATCCAAATCAGATAAACTCACATTTTCATTTATAGTTTGATAGATGATATATCCTTCAAACTTATAAACTTCTCCAGCATTTGCTAAATCGTCTCCTTCATATGCTTCCTTCTTATTATTAGATAAGATTTCATTATTACTCAAAGTAATTATGATTTCGTGATCTAACTCGACAATATCCATATCTGGTGCATCTGGCCCGTCTGTGATTTTAAAACAAGCATCAAATAAATTCTGTGCTTTATCGTCTGCAAGCAACAACCTAGAGATATCTGGTACTGGATGAGCGACATTAGGCACCCAAGGCAAACCTATGATCAATTCATTTG
>CAYTLX010000112.1:0-6714 GCA_964438645.1 uncultured Saprospiraceae bacterium
ATGGCAAACCTATTATGCTTGATGACACTTGTTATTTTATTGGTTTTGATGACTTCCAAAATGCTAAAATTGCTCATTATCTGGTGAACTCAGATTTAGTACAACAATTCTTAAAATCAATTATATTTACCGATTCCAAAAGAGCAATTAATAAAGATATTCTGATGCGAATTGACTTAGGAAAAGTTTATCAACTAACTGAATTTGATTTAGTCGAAAATAGCATCAACGGTATTAATATAGAGCATTGGAACAATTTTGGACAACTATTCACAAAAATAAATGTCACAGAACAAATGACATTATTCTAAATGAAAAAGTATGAAATCCTAGCAATGTGTATAAAATCATAGTTTTTTGTGCAGCCGCAGCACAAAAAACTACGCTTCATACACTTCAATTTGTACATCAGCTAAACGACCCAAATGGAAATTAGAATTTCAGAAAAAAGAGAAATAGAAGCAGGAAAAATTATTCGATTATACAAAGCGAATAATTGGAGTTCTGCGAAAAAACCAACGGAGTTATATAATGCATTAATAAACTCACATGCGCTTATCACAGCTTGGAAGGAAAAAGAGTTAATAGGACTTGGAAACGCAATTTCTGATGGATATTTAGTGGTTTATTATCCGCACTTACTTATTCATCCCAATTATCAAGGGAAGGGAATAGGAAAAATGATAATGGGTAGAATGCAAGAAAAATATAAGGATTTTCATATGCAAATGCTGACCGCTGACGCAAAGGCTCTCGAATTCTATCATAAGATAGGTTTTGAGAAAGCTGGGAATACACAGCCTATGTGGATTTACAATGGTAATGAACACTAGAAAAACATAAAAATGATAGCAAGAATTTGGAAAGGAAAAACTAGAATTGAGCATTTAGAAATTTACAGGAAAATTATTGTAGAGCGAGATATGCCTAATTATAGAAAAGCAAAAGGATTTGTAAAGCTCACATTTTTAATTCGTATTAACAATGAATACGCTTACTTCAAATTGATAACCTTTTGGCAAAATTTTGACGCAATAACAAATTTTGCTGGGCCAGATTATAGAAGAGCAATAGCTTATAAGGAAGATAAGAAATATCTGGTTAATTATCCTGGTATGGTAGTGCATTACTTAGTATTTGAAGAATAAACTTGGTGCTTCATCAATAAAAAAGTGTAAAAATTTGACAAAAAGCATCCAACTCATAGAGCATTTAAGAGCAATATTCCCAAAATATTTGGTCTTGCTAAGTCTGTTTCCATTGTTGATAGGAGGTATTATTGATTTTGATTTGGTGGAAAGTAGAGAACTTATTATTGATTTGGTTTGGCTGCCTTTTTTTACTATTCCTGTCTTGGTTTTGGGAAAGAGATTTATCTTTCAGTTGGTTAACTTCTTTTATTTTATGGTTGGATTTATCCAAATAAGTCATTGGGTAATACTAAAAGGTCCTATCAGTCTAACGAGTATTTTGGTTATATCCAATACGAATTACCAAGAAGCCATTGAGTTTTTTGATTTAAAAGCGACTTATGGTTTATTGATATTATTACCGTTTGCGCTTGTTTATTTGTTATCAACTCGACAACCAACGCCTCATATTAATTCTCCGTATAGATCATATACCCTGCTGATTGTATTGCTTATTTCAACCATTTTTATTGCCGAAAATACTATTCATGGGAGATTGATTCGAAAAGGGATTCCGCATTTTGCCAAAGTTGCGATCTCCTTTCATGATAAAATAGGTCTTTATAGAGAAGCTAGCAGGAAAAATGCCATAAATAAGATAGACGGAAAGGCACCTAGTGATACTGATAGTCAAATATTTGTGTTAATTTTGGGAGAATCTTGCAATAGAAACCATATGTCTTTGTATGGTTACAGCAAAGAAACGACCCCAAAATTAGATAATCGGAATGATATTATTGTCTTTGATAATGTTGTTTCGCCATATTCTAACACCCTAAATAGCGTTCTGACTATACTTTCTGAAGCTAACTTAGAAAATGGTATAGAAATAACCAAAGGCATTGACGTCATTGATGTTTTTCATGCAGCAGATTATAAGACCTATTGGATTTCAAATCAATCGCCCATTGGTATCTGGGATAATTTAGTAACCGTGCTTGCAAATAAGACGGATAGCAAAAAATTCGTGAATATTTCTAGTAATTCTTCATTTGAAGCGACTTATACCGCATCTTTTGATTCGAAATTATTAAAACCGTTTTCTCAGGTCTTAGAAGAACCAGCTAAAAGAAAATTTATCGTTGTGCATCTAATGGGAAGCCATTCTTCTTATTCTAAAAGGTATCCTGAAACGTACGATGATTTTAAAGGAAATGATTCTAAGAGCAGGACAATTGGAGCCTATGATAATTCTGTCTTGTACAATGATTTTATCGTTGATAGCTTATTGAAAATTTTGGACAGAGTTTCGCTTGAAAATAATATCGTATCATCGGCAATTTATCTATCGGATCATGGTGAGAATGTGTATGATGAGTTCAATAGAGTAGGGCATGATTACTCTAAAACGTTACCGAAAGCAAATGTTGAAATTCCATTCATGGTGTGGGTCTCAGACCATTATGTAAAGTTACGACCTGAAAAAGTGAATGATATTAGATCAAATAGGCATAAACCTTTTGTTTCCGATGATTTGTTTCACTCGATATTAGGTATAAATAGCATTACTAGCTCTGTTTTTGATACAAAAAGAAGCATTTTTAGCAATGTTTATAATGATCAGCGTAAAAGAATTTTAGAAGATAACGAAAACTACGATGAGAAATAAAATGATGAAAACACTATGAAAAATAGGGACATTAACCTGCCCATTACGCCTTGTTACCACCTAAAATAATCGTATTAAACCCGTATGCATCCCATTCATACTGTTGAAGCCATGCCCAAAACAAAAAAAGGAGCAGCAAAATGCCGCTCCTTCTTTTGAAAATGTAGTTTTTGGAAGAATTATTTCATCTTCACGATGCGTTTAGTGAAGTGGTCGGTCTCTGAGCTGATATTTAGTTGATAGATGCCCGCTGGCTGATTGTCAAAATTAATAGAATGCTCGTTTCCTTCAAAGCTTCCAGATGTAATGCGTTGTCCATTGGCTGCGACCAATTCATATTGGTAGGTACAAGTAGGGCAGAAATGATGGATGGTCATTTTTAATTGCCCCATAGTTGGGTTTGGAAATGCTTCTAAAGTAGTGGACACATTCAGTGTTTTTTGATCTTGCTCTAAGTGGATGGTTTGACAGTCACACCCTTTTTTGGCGCTTTCCCATTGGAAGTAGCCTAGAGAGCCATCTTTTGCACGGTAAAACAACTGACCATTGGCTCCATAAGCCAAGGAAGGTGCGCTAATGTCTGCCAAGTAATTTTGAGTAAAGAAGTTATCATCTACCCAATAATGCTCCCGTGCAGTACGTGAATCATTCCAACCAAATAACTGCAAACGACCATCTTTCGATAAATAAAAGATGTCTTGTGACCCGCCTGCTAAATTGGAAGCGATATAGTCGGGGTGATTAGGGTCTTGCAACTCATAGTTATATGTTGGGATACTGTGCCGATATTGGTTGTTACTTATTTTTTCTAACAGGTGAAATTTATTGTCCATTCCACGGTAAGCAATGCCTTCACCCCCTTGGAAAGTATGAAAAAGAATCGACCCCGATGCATCCGCTAGTTGAATCGCGGGTAAAGCCACAGATTGAAAGGACAAATCATGGTGCTTTAATGCTTTTAGTTGATTGTTTTGACCTTTGTAAAGAATAGTTTCATCTTCTGTGGCGGTCAAGTCTCCTACATAATCAATATTAGCCATTGCCGTAAGGCTAAGATTATTCTCTAGATAGGCAATCTTGCCATTGGCTAGAATAGCGACGACACTGCCTTTTGGTGTCGCCACAAGTGTTTTTGGATGATTGGCGAGTTGGATGTTCTGTTTGGCGAAAGCAAGGAAATTATCGCCTGTTTGGGTCAATCCACTAAGTACACCTGCTTGATTTCTAAATAAAATAGTGTTGGTCGCTTTTACGTAAGTTAAGCTGCCGTCAATGAATTGGTCACTTATTTGTTGAGTCGTCCAATTGCTTTGGGTCTTTTTCGCAAGATACAAATGGTGGTCTTGACCAACAAAAAAGACTTCATGAGTGTTGTTAGGATTCGGTAGGATGGCGCCATTTTGCGCAAGCACCTTCGCATCAAATAAACTGCTTGTGGCATGATGAAATTCCCAAGAGTGATCCGCTAAATAGGTAAAAGGCTTACCTTCTTTGTGCTTAAAAACACTGATAGATTTGATGTCCATGTGAAATGATTGGTCTGAAGCTGCATCCGTTTGGAGTGCGGCAACAAGGCTTAAAGACTCGATCGGAGCAGCCAATTGATCTGCTTTGACGGTGGCTACTTCTCTGCCATGAATCAAAAAGGTAATTGCTTCGGGAGTCCAAACGGCTTGGAAAACATAGAAGCCATCTTCCCATCCGCTATGAAAATCTTCCAAATCCCAGCTATGTCCACATTGAAAACGGGTGGCTTGATTGGATTGGGTGCTTACATTTTGACGCAAGTCATCATTGATATTGCTGCGCCCATCGAAGATGTTTAAGTTGACATTTTTGCCGACCAACTTGAATACTGGCCAAGCATCATTGATCTCGGGTTGTCCATTAGGCATTTTGACGAGGATGCGATAGATACCATAGTTTTGGTCAAGTTTTTGGGCAATCATCCCTGATTTGTAATAAATTTCCGTTCCTTTGGGTTCGCGTGAAGTAAGGAAATTTTTGAGTGGGGTAGCCGTCAATCGGATGCCACCTTGCGGTAAAAGGCTAACCTGAGAAGGGGTAAAAAGTGCAGTGCCTTGAACAAGAGTTGGGTCTTCGGGTTGAAGTTGCCAATTTTGCGCAAGCTCATTTAAGCTGCCATACTGAAATTGCTCATTCAGAGTTTGTTGGTAATTGGAATAGTCGATACGACTTTGGGCAAACCCCATTTGTAGGGTTAGCATAAAGGAAAAAGCGAGTAATAAATGCTTCATAGTTTAGAATTTTAAAATTTGATTTAACCAAATATAAGTGTTTATACGATTTGTGACATGGAAAAAGTGTGTGGTTAAGAAATAATTAACATTAGTTTTATTAATTGGGGGTATTTCCGCTGGGAAATTTGGAAAAAGGTATTAATTCCCTTATTTTTGTAGAGAGTTTTCCCAGCTCAATCATTTTAACTAATCCTTATGAACAGCGCAACAACACCTTCAAAGAGTGTTTTTTTATGGTCTTTTTTGCTTGCGATTATGCTGGCTTCCTGTAAGCATAAAGCGACTATTAGTTTGGACGATCAATTGACCGTTGCCTTAAATGATTTATCAAAAACAGGTAGCAAGTCCTATTTTATATTTCCAGCATCAGATGATTACTCTGCAATACCCAATCAGGATCCTAATAATCCCATTACGGCGGAAAAAGTTGCTTTAGGCAAACTACTCTATTTTGAGACGGGTTTTGGTCAAAAATCTAAGTATCCTGCCGCCATGGAGACCTATTCTTGTGCTTCTTGTCATATTCCTTCGAAGGGGTTTACGCCTGGACGGTTGCAAGGTGTGGCAGATGGGGGTATCGGATATGGGCAGGATGGCGAAGGACGTGTGCAATGGAATATTTTTGATGAAGACGAAGTAGATGTGCAAGGATTAAGAGCTTTGAGCATGCTGAATCTAGCTTATGTCACCAATACTTTTTGGAGTGGACAGTTTGGAGCCGATGATAAGAATGTTGGGACAGAAGGTGCTTGGGACCGAAAACCTGAGTTTGCAGTGAATCATCTAGGGTATTCTGGGCAAGAGAGTCAACATATCGTCGGGATTGATTTGCACCGTCTAGCGGTGACCCCAAAATTATTGGATGAATATGGTTATCGCAGTTATTTTGATGCGGCCTTTCCAGATGTAGCTGTCGAAAAACGATATACGAAAGAGACGGCTGCTTTTGCTTTAGCAGCTTATCTACGAACAATCTTTGCCAGTAAAGCGCCTTTTCAAAATTGGTTAAAAGGGGACGAAAATGCCTTGACCGTGAATCAAAAACGGGGGGCAATGGTGTTTTTAACCAAAGCAGGTTGTACCGGATGCCACAAAAGCCCTTCTTTTAACTCGATGGAATTTCACCGGTTGGGGGTCAAAGATATGAATGCCCACCCTGATGCGATGGCCACTTCGGAGTCGGATGACAAAAATTTGGGTCGTGGTGGATTCACGGGTTTGCCGGATGATATGCGTAAGTTTAAAGTGCCGCAGCTTTATAATGTAGGTGACTATGCCACTTATTTTCACGGAAGTAGTAAGGATAATTTGCGAGATGTCATCAATTATAAGCTTAGAGCCAAGTCTGAAAACCGCTTTGTTTTGAATAAAGACCTTTCGGAAAAATTTAAACCCGTCAGCTTGACTGAAGTACAAAAAGATCAATTGATTGATTTTTTAGCGAATGGGCTTCGTGATCCTGATTTGCAGCGCTATGTGCCCAAGGAGCTTCCTTCTGGCAATTGCTCACCTAATAATGATCCTTTTTCTCAGGTTGATTTGGGGTGTCGGTAGATGGGTTGAGACGCTTCGCTGGTTGAGTCGCTTGTCCTACGGACGTCGCTGGTTGAGACGCTTCGCTGGTTGAGACGCTTCGCTGGTTGAGACGCTTCGC
>CAYTLX010000113.1:0-6652 GCA_964438645.1 uncultured Saprospiraceae bacterium
CGTTCATTTGCCTTTGGCGTTCATTTGCCTTCGGCGTTCATTTGCCTTCGGCGTTTAGGGGTAGCCGCTATAACACAACTTTCAAATACCTTCAAATTTTGCTTTAATCAAGGAAAAAGTTGGAGGCGTGGGATGCTACGTCGGTGCTATTTATTTTTTTTGTCAGGGGTACAGTTACAATCTAAAGTCAATAAATTTCCCTACTTTTGCACTCTCAAATCTTAAAGTGTAAAATATGGAATTCAATTTTTCCGAAATAGAGAAAAAGTGGTTGGCGACGTGGGAGCAAAATGGCACCTACCAAGTCTCGAATGAATCTGATAAACCCAAGTATTATGTCCTTGATATGTTTCCTTATCCGTCTGGTTCGGGCTTACATGTGGGGCATCCTTTAGGCTATATAGCGTCTGATATTTTTGCTAGATATAAGCGGTTGAAAGGATTTAATGTGCTGCATCCGATGGGATATGATGCCTTTGGATTGCCTGCCGAAGAGCATGCCATTAAGGTTGGGGTACATCCCGCCATTTCTACTTTGGAAAATACCAAGCGCTATCGCGAGCAGTTGGAGAGTATTGGGCTGTCGTTTGATTGGTCTCGAGAATTTCGGACGAGTGATCCCGACTATCATAAGTGGACACAATGGATTTTTACCCTTTTATTTGAGCATTATTTTGATAAAGATACAGATAAAGCGACGCCAATTACAGCGTTAGCGGCACATTTTGAGAAGAATGGAACGGCTCATCTGAATGCCGCTACTACCTATGAAAATGAGTTTTCAGCCCAAGAATGGAACGCTTTTTCCCGCAAGGAAAAGAATGATATACTCATGGAATATCGCCTAGCTTTTCGCTCGGTTGGTTATGTCAATTGGTGCGAAAAATTAGGTACCGTACTCGCCAATGACCAGGTCAAAAATGGGCTTTCCGAAAGGGGACAACATCCCGTCGAATTGCGGCCGATGACACAATGGTTTTTGAGAATTACCGCCTATGCCGACAGGTTGTTGAGCGGGATGGAGACGATTGATTGGTCGGAATCTTTGAAGGCGATTCAGCGGCATTGGATTGGGCGCTCTGAAGGGGCGTTGGTTAAGTTTGGTGTCGAAGGTACAGAAGAAAAACTTGCTGTTTTTACAACTCGGCCAGATACGATTTTTGGAGTAACTTTTATGGTTTTGGCTCCAGAGCATGATTTGGTCAATCAGATCACGACCCCAGCACAAAAAGCCGAAGTCGAGAAGTATGTCAAATATGTGGCAGGGCGTTCCGAAAGGGAGCGGATGGCAGAAGTCAAAGAAGTGACGGGGGCGTTTACAGGGGGATATGCGATTCATCCCTTTTCAGGGAAAAAAATACCCATTTATATCAGCGAATATGTGTTGAAAGACTATGGCACAGGAGCGATTATGGCGGTGCCGAGTGATGACGATCGGGATCAAGCTTTCGCAAAAGCCTTCGATATTGAGATTATTGATGTGATTGATAAAAGCGACTATCCAGATGCGACCTTAAGCGATAAGGTGGGAAAAGTCATCAATTCCGATTTTATTACGGGGATGGAAGTGCCGGATGCCATCGAAGAAGTGTTGAAACGGGTGGAGTCGATGGGTATCGGTCAACGTCGAGTGAATTATAAAATGCGTGATGCAGGATTTAGTCGTCAACGATATTGGGGCGAGCCGATTCCCATTGTTTTTGACAAGGAAGGCGTGGCATCTAGTTTGCCGTTGTCTGAATTGCCCTTAGAATTGCCAGATGTACCCGCATTTAAGCCGACAGCGGACGGGCGTTCGCCTTTGGCACGAGCGGAAGATTGGGTGAATTTGCCCGATGGAAGTACCCGAGAAACCGATACGATGCCTGGCACCGCGGGTTCTGCTTGGTATTTTATGCGCTATACGGATCCACATAATGATGATGCCTTTGCAGGCAAAAAAGCGATAGATTATTGGCAAAATGTCGATTTATATGTGGGTGGGTCAGAGCATGCGGTAGCGCATTTGATGTATTCTCGTTTTTGGACAAAAGTCCTTTTTGATTTGGGATACATTAATTTTGATGAGCCCTTCAAAAAATTGATTAATCAAGGGATGATCCAGGGCATTATCGAAATCGCCTTGATGAAGCAAGTGGAGGGTAAAAATCACTTTGTGAGTGCAGATATGGCAGGCGATAGAAAAGGATATTCTGAATTTTTTGTACCCATCGCTTTTGTTTCGGACTATGGCAAGGAGACTTCTTATTTAAGTGAAGACGGCTTGCGCAAATTTACTGCATGGAACAAAGACTTCCAAGATGCTACTTTCGAAATGCCTAACGGTACGTTCAAAAGGGGCGTTTTTACCCCCAATAAAGAAGGAGCATCTTGTCGTTTTGCAACGCTTTCGGAAGCGGGTAAGATGTCCAAATCTCGATATAATACCATCAATCCAGATGATATCATCCAAGAATTTGGCGCAGATTGCTTCCGAATGTATGAGATGTTTTTGGGTCCGATTGAGCAATCTAAACCTTGGAATACGAATGGAATAGACGGTGTTTCTAAGTTCTTGCGCCGTTTTTGGACTTTGTACTACGATGCTGAAGGCAATTGGTTAGTGACGGATGCTCAGCCAAGCCCCGAAGCGCTTAAAGTATTGCACCAAACGACCAAGAAGGTATTGACTGACATCGAGCGTTTCTCCTATAATACTTGTGTGAGCGGTTTCATGGTTGCAGTCAATGACTTGCGTAAAATGAAGTGTCATTCTCGTGAAATACTTGATCCTTTGGTCCGATTAATGGCACCGTTTGCTCCATTTATCACCGAAGAGCTTTGGACAAAACTTGGCAATAAAGGTAGTGTGCATCACTCGACGTATCCAGATTTTGACGAAAAATATTTGGTAGAATCTTCTATCGACTATCCCGTCAGTATCAATGGCAAAAAACGGGCAGTAGTCGCTTTTCCAGCTGACGCCACTAAAGCAGATATCGAAAAAGCAGTCCTTGAACTCGAAGTCGTGCAAAAATGGATCGAAGGAAAAACAATCAAACGTTTAATCGTAGTGCCTGGTCGGATGGTTAATGTGGTGGTGTAAAAAAGTACGCTCTAACTCCACTTTCAGCACTTAAAAAGCCCCGTCGTTATTGAGATATAACCTTTTGTAGCGATTTAAACTAACCACTGATACAACGTTGCCTTACCGTGGATTGAAGCTCATTGCCGAAAAAATCTAGGGTAAAATTTTTCAAGCCCTTGACCCTAAGCCTTTTATCTTAGGTCAGCAACACTGGAGATAAGCATATACGTTATCGTTTTACCATTTTGCCGTTAATCCGCTGTACCGAAACTTGAGTCAGTACCATTCTTTTTCCTATCTTTGCCCCCATGCCAACACCCAACGAAATACTCAAAAAATACTGGGGATTCGATACTTTTCGTCCTTTGCAGAAGGAGATTATTCAATCAGTATTGGATGGTCGAGACACCTTGGCATTATTACCGACTGGGGGTGGTAAGTCCATCTGCTATCAAGTACCCGCTTTGGTCAAAGAAGGCATTACGGTGGTCATTTCGCCTTTGATTGCCTTAATGAAAGATCAAGTTGAAAATTTGCGCAAGCTAGGGATCAAGTCCGAAGCTATTTTTTCGGGAATGCACATTCGAGATATTGACCGAATACTAGACAATTGTGCCTACGGAGACATCCAACTACTCTATTTGTCCCCCGAACGATTGCTCAATTACATGGTCATTGAGCGGATTAAAAAGATGAATATCAACCTATTAGCGGTTGATGAAGCCCATTGCATCTCCCAATGGGGATATGACTTCCGCCCCCCCTATTTACAGATTGCTGACATCCGTGAATTTTTACCGAAAGGGACGCCCATTTTGGCTTTGACTGCCACTGCCACTGCTGATGTCGCCAAAGATATTCAAGAAAAACTAAATTTTAAAACGCCAAATGTATTTCAAGGGAGTTTTATTCGGGACAACTTATCCTACTCCGTTCTATATGTTGATCGCAAGGAAGAGAAGCTCACAGAAATTCTAATCAATATAAAAGGTACCGCCATTGTCTATGCGCGCAATAGACGAATGACCAAAGAAATAGCCGCCCACCTTCAAAAGCATAACATCAATGCCGATTTTTATCATGCGGGTCTCGAGATGGATGTTCGAACAAAAAAACAAGATGCCTGGAAATCAGGTAAAACAAGAGTGATGGTCAGCACGAATGCCTTTGGGATGGGTATTGACAAACCAGACGTTCGTGTGGTTGTACACATGGATTTGCCGGAAAGCCTAGAAGCCTATTATCAAGAAGCAGGGCGTGCAGGGCGAGATGGGCAAAAATCTTATGCCGTACTGTTATACAATCAAGGAGACCGCAAACACCTTGAGTATGTGCATGAAGTTTCGTTTCCTTCGATGGATGTCTTGCGACAAACTTATCGCGCATTATCCAATTTTTTTCAGCTAGGAATCGGCACCCCCGAAGGAGCAAGTTTTGAGTTCGATTTTAATGTTTTTGTCAAGACTTATCGGTTACATGCGCTGACCACCATGCATGCCATTCGAGTGTTGCAACAAGAAGGATGGCTGCTATTATCGGAAAGCTTTTATTTGCCGTCTTCGATGATGTTCAAGGTGGATCGGGCAGTCGTATATGAATATCTCCTTCAAAATCCTGGTGTAGAAAACCTACTCAAGACATTGCTCCGTGCGGCACAAGGACAAGCATTTCTTAACTTTGTCAATCTGAATGAATCGTCCATCGCTTCGTTCTTAAAAGTATCCCAAAAGACACTACAACAACAAATCGCTTACATTGCGAAAGCTGGGATTATTGACTATCGACCACAAACCGAAAACCCAAGAATCACCTTCCTTCAAGAGCGAGTAGCCGTCGAAAATTTATCTATTGATTTCGAAGCTTTTAACTTTCGCAAAAATAGACTATATGAAAGAATAACCAAAGCCATACAATACGCTGATAATAAAGCATGTAGAAGTCTTTCATTAGTGCAATATTTTGGAGAAGAATCTGACAAAACATGTGGCATCTGTGATGTTTGTTTAGGACGTCATCAGGTAGAATTATCCGCTGCCGATTTTGAAAGGTATAAGGAAAAAATATTGTCCATTTTGGCAGGTAATCCTACCACCGAAAAAATACTATTTCAATCCTTTTCTTTTAAGCATCACTCCAAAGTCAAGAGCGCTATCGCCTACCTAATTGATGAAGGCATCCTTGAACTAAACGGTCAAAATTACCAATTATTAGCCGATGCCTAGCACGTCAAAACATATTATTTGCACCGTTACCAATGACTTGGTTTATGACCAAAGGATGATTAGGATTTGTTCGGCATTCACTGAGTTTGGCTACCAAGTCACGTTGGTTGGTCGAGAAAAAACAACGTCTCTACCACTGACCCCAAGGTCCTTCTCACAAGTTCGATTGAAGGTCTCGGCGGAGCAAGGAAAACTATTTTATTATCAATTTCATCGTGCTTTAAAACGTTGGTTGCTTGCGCAAAAAATAGACATTTTGTATGCGGTGGACTTAGATACTTTGTTGGCTTGCGCCCAAATCAAACAAAAGCGAAAAGACCTAAAATTAGTGTATGATGCGCATGAGTATTTTACGGAAGTACCCGAGCTAATCGGCCGACCATTGGTCAAAAAAATATGGGCACAAATTGCTAAATATGGTATTCCCAAGGTAGATACTTGCCTTACGGTTTCGGAGACATTAGGCGAAGTGCTTACGCAAAAATATGACAGAACTTTTCATATTATACGTAATGTCCCAATGATTAAGCCGTTGGCTACCCTACCCCAAGCCCACCCAAAAGTCATCCTATATCAAGGTGTCCTAAATAAAGGTCGGGGTATAGAAGCCACTATTTTGGCGATGCACCAAATCAACGAAGCACAGTTATGGTTGGTCGGAATGGGTGACCTAGAAAAGGATTTTAAACGTCTAGTCCAACAAGAAAAATTGATGCACAAAGTAATATTCAAAGGACATATCAATCCAAATAAATTATCTGAACTCACACAACATGCTTGGCTGGGTATCAACCTTTTAGAAGGAGAAAGCCTAAACTATTTCTATTCTTTAGCCAACAAGTTTTTTGACTACATGATGGCAGGCATTCCTTCATTGAATATGAATTTTCCAGAATACCGTCGCATCCTTGCGGAATACCCAATGGGTCTGTTGCTTTCTGAATTAACACCTAATGAAATCGCTTGTCAAATCAACGAATTAATGGATAATAAAATCGCTTACCAGCAAATGGTTGATGCATCTCTCCTAGCGCGCAATATTTATAACTGGTCAATGGAAAAGGAGAGATTGCGCACGATTCTAGAAGATTGATCATCATACAAGGTTTGCCTACCCAGATACAAATAATCACTCAAACATACCATGGATTTTGGCCCATGCAATCCGAATCAAAAATAAAACAAGCTCGCTTCTCCATATCAACCATTTTGATGCTCAAAAACCGAATGAACGCCCTAGGGCAAGCCACCCAATTCCCTATTTTTTCGTATCTTTGTAGCTAAATAGCGCCTAGAATGAAGAAACTGCCCATTGGGATACAGACATTTAGCAAAATAATCGAAGGCAACAGAGTGTATGTTG
>CAYTLX010000114.1:0-3743 GCA_964438645.1 uncultured Saprospiraceae bacterium
GATGTTTTTGGGCATAACTCACTTTTTCAGCATATCAACCGAACAGCGCTGAAAGAAGGGGCGGATAAATTGGCTTTTTGGCTGACCAATCCACTCTTGGATGTCCCAGAAATAAAGAATCGGCAAGAAGCAATTTTGGACTTAAAAGGGCGGATTGACTTTCGTCAAAACTATCAAGCCGAAGGGGAATTGGATGACTTGCCAAAGAAAAAATTAGAAGGTAATTTGTCCTTAAGCTCTAGTTTCGTGCAAAGTAAATATTTCTATCTGATTTTTATTTTGCCCCTCATCACCGTAACGCTTTTTGTGTTGTCATTTTTTGACTTGGTGCCTTCGGGTTATCCGTATTTGATGGTGGTGATACAGTTGCTGATTTCGTATGGATTTAATATGAAATTGCGGACTGCGGATTCAGGATTAACAGATTTTGCAAAGAAGCTGTCTCCTTACATTCGATTGATACAATTAATTGATAATCAGGAGTTTAAGTCTTCGTTATTACAAAAAAAGAAAAGTGATTTATTACAAGAAAATGGAAGTGCGTTGGTCGCTTTTCAGCAATTGCGGAAGCTACTAAATTCTTTTGAGCAAAGAGCAAGCCCAATCTATATCATTGTTGGAAATGGCGTGTTCTTTATTGATTTTTATTTGTTAAAAAAAGTCGATAGTTGGTTTGCACAATATGGAGAAAGTATTCCAGCTTGGGTAGATGCCTTGGCCGAAATAAACGCACTAAATAGCTTGTCGAATTTTTATGCAAATCATCCATCTTTTATCCTTCCAGAAACATCGGAAAATACATTAGTGCGCGCCAAAGATTTGGGACACCCTTTGATTCCAATCGAAAAGAATGTGACTAATGATTTTGAGATAGCGGACTTGCACGAAATGTTTATTGTAACAGGAGCTAATATGGCAGGAAAAAGTACTTTCCTTCGGACAGTCGGCGTGAATATATTGTTGGCATCTATCGGGGCGCCTGTTTGCGCAAGCCACTTTGAATTTCAACCCATTCACTTGTTTACGAGTATGCGCACCACGGATGATTTGTCGGAAGACGTCAGTTATTTTCATGCCGAGCTTTTGCGCTTAAAAAAATTGGTGGAAACAGTAGAAGCCAACCCCGAAGGAAAGTATGTCATTATCCTAGATGAAATATTGAAAGGCACCAATTCAAAAGATAAGCTCATGGGCTCTATTTTGTTTTTAGAAAAATTACTTAAATACCCGATTTCGGGACTGATAGCGACTCATGATTTAGAACTCGGAAAACTATCCGATAAACATCCAGATAATTTTAGAAATATCTGCTTTGAAATAACCATCGCTAATGACGATGTGACTTATGATTATAAATTACGCCCTGGTATCACCCAAAATTTTAATGCGACTTTTTTGTTGGGGAAAATGGGGCTGCGGTGATGTTGCCTAAACATTACTCTGTCAATGACTTACGGTAGAGACTAGGGCTTATGCATTCCTTCTTTTTAAACTGTCGATTGAAGTAGCTGACGCTATTAAATCCTGATTGGTAAGCTACATTGGATATCGTCTCTTGGCTATTCTGGGCAATTAATTTCTTGGCAAATTTTATCCTTTCAGAATTAATAAAGTCAACAGGGGAGACCCCAAGTGTATTTCTAAACTGTTTGTAAAAATGAGATGTACTCATATGGGCTATTGTCGCTAAAGATTGAACGGAAATATTTTTGTCCGTAAGATTTTGTTTGATGTGTTGGATGACAGAACCAAGGCGGCTATCTCGCAAAGAATATTCAGGCTGATGTATTAAGCTGTACCTTGCTTTGGTTTGTAATAATCTAACGACTAATTCTTGAAACATTAAGTCAAGAATAATATCTTTCTGTAAGATATTTTGGGTGAAAGTTTGGACGATTCTATTTAAAAGGTGGTTGATATCGGGCTGATTAGTTAAGTGAGCCGATGCGTTGTCCATAGACCATTGATTGTTTTCGGATGCTATCGCTACATGTTGATTAAAGGTAGATACAATTTCTTGCACTCTTACCGCATCAATCCCTAGCGCAAGGCATTGGGTCGGGGATTGAATCGTGGCTTCAGGAAAGTCAATGACCATGGTTTCATTTGCAGGAATCACCACAGATTCGCCAGGTAGAAAGCGGAACGAAGGAAGACCTGGTAGATGCATTATTTTCTTTCCCGTAATCATGCTAGCAATAATGGGAAAATTAAATTTTAAAGCCACTTTTTCAGCCACGGCATGCGTTTCATAAATATTTAATTCTGAATGATTAGCCGTATAGGAAGTCCTGTTCTCAACAAGTGTTGTCAGTTTTCGAGATTGGGGATGGTGGTTGAGTTGATAGTTCATGGTGAATTGGGGTTAAAAAAAGTAGAAAAGTTCAATTTTAAAAGAGAATTGTTCAACTTAGCACTAATTCTTTGGATTAACTTTGTATCAGTAGTTAATTTGTTTGATTGGGTGCTTTCGCAAATATAGTATTTTGTTGACAAACGACTACTAGAAAATATTTTTTAATTAATTAAAACTTTGTTATGGGTTATAAAAAACCAAGATTCAAAAAGAAATACAAGAATTTTATCAATGGAAAGTTTGTCGCCCCAGTGGGGGGAGATTATTTTGACAATCCATCGCCCATTGATAATTCGTTGATAGCGCAGTATCCACGCTCCAAAAAGGAAGACGTAAATCTCGCTGTCGAAGCGGCAAATGCAGCAAAAGATGCCTGGGGCAATACATCTGCTGCTCATCGTGCTTCGCTGCTCAATAAGGTCGCAGATATTATTGAAGCCCATCTCGAAGAGTTTGCAGTCGTTGAGACTTGTGATAATGGTAAGCCTATCCGAGAAACCATCAACGCAGATATTCCTTTATCGATTGATCATTGGCGTTATTTTGCCGCCGTGATTAGAGCCGAAGAAGGAACGGCAACGGAGCTAGACGCCAATACGCTTTCCATGAATATTAAAGAGCCACTAGGTGTGGTTGCCCAAATTATTCCTTGGAACTTTCCCTTGTTAATGCTGTCTTGGAAAGTACCACCAGCTTTGGCGGCAGGTAATTGTGTCATCTTAAAACCAGCAGAGCAAACGCCTTCCACAGCGACGTTATTGATGGAAAAAATTGCCGATGTTTTTCCACCAGGTGTGTTGAATATTATTCATGGTTTTGGCCCAGAAGCGGGCAAGCCTTTAGCTTCTCATTCAGGCGTGGATAAAGTGGCCTTTACAGGCGAAACCACTACGGGACAATTAATCATGCAATATGCTTCCAAAAACTTGAACCCTGTTACCATGGAACTTGGGGGCAAATCACCCAATATTTTCTTTAACTCGGTGATGGATCACGATGATGAATTTTTAGACAAAGCCATTGAAGGGGCTGTTTTGTTTGCTTTTAACCAAGGGGAAGTTTGTACTTGTCCTTCTAGGTTGTTGGTACAAGAAGACATTTATGATGCATTTATGGAAAGGGTAATTGCTAGAACCAACGCAGCGATTCAGGGCAATCCTTATGATTCGGCAACGATGATTGGGGCGCAGGCGTCAAATGATCAGTACAAAAAGATTCTTTCTTACATAAAAATTGGAAAAGCAGAAGGCGCCAAAGTCTTGGCAGGCGGAAAAGCTTGCAAATTGACAGGAAAGCTATCCAAGGGATTTTATATCCAACCTACCATCTTGGAAGGACACAATAAAATGCGCGTTTTTCAAGAAGAAATCTTTGGACCCGTACTCGC
>CAYTLX010000114.1:3843-6616 GCA_964438645.1 uncultured Saprospiraceae bacterium
AAGGACACAATAAAATGCGCGTTTTTCAAGAAGAAATCTTTGGACCCGTACTCGCCGTAACGAAGTTTAAAGATGAAGCTGAAGCCATCGAAATAGCTAATGATACACTTTATGGACTAGGTGCAGGCGTTTGGACACGTGATGCGCACCAGTTATATCAGATTCCAAGAGCTATTAAAGCGGGTAGGGTTTGGGTTAATTGCTATCATGCGTATCCTGCTCATGCGCCTTTTGGAGGGTATAAAAAATCTGGATTTGGTCGGGAGACACATTTGATGATGTTGAATCATTATCGGCAGACTAAAAACATGCTGATCTCTTACGATAAAAATAAACTCGGATTCTTTTAACCTTTCAGGTTAGTGTAACAGGAAGGACTGGCTAAAACTTAGCCAGCCTTCTTTTTTAACGTTCATTTGTTCGGGCTTTGTTTCAAAAGGTTGATTAACAGATAGTTATTTGTTGGCTTGATGGAAAGCCCTGAAGGGATTCCCCAACTTAGCCCATAGCGAAGTTATAGGTTTAAGTTTCGGTACTTAAAGCTTAGCGGTGCTGGGACAGGTTGACTTCATACTGTAAGTCGGGCATGTTGAACGAGTGGACTTGCCAATTAATTTGCAAGATGTAGAGACAAGCGAAGCGAGTATCGCCGTAGAGCCAATTCAGGAATTGGCTCCAATTCAGGAATTGGCTCCAATAGGTCAAGAACGAACAAAATTTGTTCATCGCTGTAAGTCGGACATGTTGAACGGGTACCGAACTTGAGTTATGGGTAAAATCCGAAATTTTCTACAAATAGCAACCAAAAAAAAGACATAAAATGGAATTTTCAAGAGTCGCCATCACCCCAAAAGCAATAAAAATATTAAACCAACTAAAAGACGAACACGGCGACTTGATGATTCATCAAAGCGGCGGATGTTGTGATGGCTCGGCTCCGATGGTGTTCGAAAAAGGAGAGATGTATTTGGACGATAGTGATATTTTACTGGGGCAGGTCGAAGGAGTCAATTACTATATGAGTGAAGATCAATTTGAGTATTGGAAGCATACACACCTGACTATTGATGTGACACCAGGAAGGGGCTCTAGTTTTTCTTTAGAAATACCACTAGGTGTGCGGTTTATTATCCAGTCAAGATTATTGACAGATGAAGAGAATAAAGCGTTGAATGGTGATTCAGATGCTTCGGGACTTTGGAAAATTCAGTCATAAATTTGGATGGTTTCCCACTTTTTTTCTAACTTGCCATTCCTTTTTGCGCAAGCTGAATCAAATAATAAACAATGAGTAATTATAGCATCAAACATCTGGAAGAATATTTCAAGGTTTATCGCAAGTCCGTAAGAGAACCCGAAGTCTTTTGGGAAGAGATTGCCGAAGAGCATTTTAGTTGGCACAAAAAATGGGACAAGGTATTGTCTTGGGACTTTGGAAAGCCTGAAATTAAGTGGTACGAAGGGGCTAAATTGAATATCACAGAAAACTGTATCGACCGCCACCTACGTATGAGTGGGGACAAAACGGCGATTCTTTTTGAACCCAATAATCCCGAAGAAAAAGCACAGCATATCTCTTATAAAGAACTCCACCAAAGAGTCAATAAGTTTGCTAATGTGCTGAAAAACAATGGAGTAGAGAAGGGCGATAGAGTCTGTATCTACCTTCCAATGATACCAGAATTGGCGGTCTCTTTATTGGCTTGCGCCAGAATAGGAGCGATTCATTCGGTGGTTTTTGCAGGCTTTTCTTCTAATGCTTTGGCTAGCCGAATCAACGATAGCGATTGCAAAGTTGTCATTACGTCTGATGGCTCTTATAGGGGGGGGAAGACCATAGATTTGAAAGGAATTGTGGATAAAGGACTTGAAGATTGTCCAGGCGTACATACTGTTTTGGTCGTGAATCGAATCAACTCAGACATCACGATGAAAGAAGGGCGTGACCAATGGGTGCAGCCACTTTTGGACAAGGCATCACCTAAGTGTGAGCCAGAAATAATGGATGCCGAAGACCCTTTATTTATTCTTTATACATCGGGTTCGACTGGACAGCCCAAGGGCATGGTACACACCACCGCAGGGTATATGGTTTATACGGCTTATACCTTCAAAAATATGTTTCAATATGTCGAAGATGATGTCTATTGGTGTACGGCTGATATAGGCTGGATTACGGGGCATAGTTATATAGTCTATGGTCCGTTGGCGAATGGAGCGACCACCGTAATGTTTGAAGGCGTACCTAGTTATCCAGATTACGGACGTTTTTGGGAGATTGTGGAGAAGCACAAAGTGACCCAATTTTATACCGCCCCAACCGCCATTCGGGCTTTGGCGAAAGAAAATTTAGACTTTGTAGAGAAATACGATTTGTCTTCATTGAAAGTGTTGGGTACCGTCGGAGAGCCCATCAATGAAGAAGCTTGGCATTGGTACAATGATAATATTGGAAAGCGAAAAAGCCCCATTATTGATACTTGGTGGCAGACGGAGACAGGGGGAATGATGATTTCGCCTATACCGTATGTGACCCCTACGATACCGACTTATGCCACGCTACCTTTTATCGGGATACAACCCGCTTTGATGGATGAAAACGGAGCAGAACTAAAAGGCAATCAAGTCGAAGGGCGTTTGTGTGTTAAGTTTCCTTGGCCGTCGATAGCACGAACAATTTGGGGGAATCACCAGCGCTATAAGGACACTTATTTTTCTGCTTACGCAAATATGTATTTTACGGGGGATGGTGCTTTGCGGGATGCGACGGGCT
>CAYTLX010000115.1:0-6613 GCA_964438645.1 uncultured Saprospiraceae bacterium
TGGGGGTGGACTAATCAACCAACCAACTTAAATACTCGTATCGCTCCGCTACTCGAAGGTGCGAAATAAATTTCACAATCCATTGCCTGCGGCGGCTTCCACCTTGCTTTTATTTTGGCTTAGACCTTCCAATAATAGATGTAAATACCGCAAAATGAATGGTGTTCTTGTTTATTTGAAACCCGCTAAATCTCCCTTAAAAAAGGAGAGTAAAGGTACACCATCCATTTTGCTATCGCTTTCCTTTCAATAAGTGTTCAAGTACGCAAATTGTTGAGCTTACTCCGAAAAGTCGCTAGCCAATAGTTAAAGAAAGGAACAAAATTTTATTCTGTTTGCCTTAAGTCCCCATTTTAAGGGGATAGTTGGGGTTTGGAAAATAAGAAAGTAAACAGAATAAAATTTTGTGGTGCCAAGAAAAATCAACGTACATTGTTTTTTCGGAGTAGACTCAAGTGTTCAATTGATTGCAAAGAATCAAAACAAACAAAAAAAGCCGAAAAACAAAGCCGAAATTAGGATTTTTTGTTACTTTAGCCTTTTGATGTTTGTACAAGGAACCACAATCATGGAATTAGAAATCATCCACCAACAACAAGAAGTTACCCAAAAGTCGCCATTATTATTTATCCACGGCATGTGGCATGCTGCCTGGTGTTGGGAGCCGCATTTTATGCCGTATTTTGCAAAAAATGGTTTTGACACTTACGCCATAAGTCTAAGAAATCATGGGAAAAGTGAACATCACAAGGCCACTTGGCGAGTACGCATCAGCGAATATGTAGAAGATGTCCGTCAAGCAGTCGAATCCATAGAAGGAGACCCCATACTTATTGGGCACTCGATGGGCGGGTTTATTGTTCAAAAATATTTGGAGAAGTATCCTGCTAGTGGGGCTATACTTTTGGCTTCGGTGCCGCCTTACGGAATTTTAGGACCTACACTTAAAGTGTTGTCCAAATTCCCTATGACTTTTTTAAAGGCCAATTTAACACTTAATTTACGCCATATTATTGCCGATTCTGCTTCCGCCAAACAGCTACTATTTTCGGAATCCCTACCAACGGAGATTGCCAATAGCTACAATAGTAAAATGGAAAATGAAGCCTATATCGGATATTTAGATATGATGCTTTTTGACCTGCCGAAAGCAAAAAAGATTCCTGCTACAAAAATGCTGGTTATAGGAGGCGAAGACGATCAAGTAATCAGCACCAAAGATCTGCAAAAAACGGCCAAAATATATCAGGCAGACCTAAAGATCTTACCTAATATAGCGCATGATATGATGCTAGACACCCATTGGGAAGCCGCAGCCCATGAGATATTATCTTGGCTATCCAATGGAGTGGGGCAAGTGTCGTAGTTGGTTTATTTCTAGCGCTTCGTCGTTTCAAGTAGGTTTTGTTCCCAATTTTTGTTCAAAGGCTACTAAGGTAGCGATCAAGGTGCTTTCGGCGTTCAAGCCAAACTAGATAGAAATTTTCAATAAAATAAATGAAAAAACCACTACAAACGACGAAGAATCTTATTTCTTCTTCTTATCTTTTTTTCTAGGCGAAAGCTTATAAATCAGGTATCCAATACCGACAATAAAATGTCCGACAATAACCAGCATCACTACTTTAATCCAAAAATCTGACATAATTCTATGGTTTTATGATTCAAACACGATGGACTTAAAACAACCATAAAAAAAAATGGTTGGCGATGTACTATGGATTTATGTAACTATTTAGGTAGAGTAAATTTTTGCGCTAAAATGCCCTTTTGGGGCCTGTTTTTGCTATTTTTTATTACCTATCGGTGCTACTGCTTCAACATAACACAAAAATGCCTATTTTCTGCCTAAAATCAGGGGCACCTAAACAGTTACGGATTTAATAATAGATTTGCGGCATCTTCTCCCAACTGACTGCCTAGTGCCACCCCCATCCCGCCAAGTCTAACCGCAATGACAATATGCGGCCCTAGCCTTTTCAGAATGGGTGTTTTGCTTTCGCCAATACCCATAATTCCACTCCACTGGTGAGTAATATAAAAATCATGGTTGGGTAAAATCGTGGTTTTTAGCATTTCTTTTAACGCCCGCTCAATACTTAGGTTTATACCGAATTTACTAGTTGCTTAAACATATGGGTCTAGGTTTCGTCCACCACCTAAAAGTAGCCGATTTTCAATATTACGAAAATAATAGTAGCCTTCGTTATAATGAAATGTGCCTTTTAAGGCCAAATTTTTGATTGGACTCGTCACCATCACTAAATTTCGTGCAGGATTTAATTTCAACTCAGGCAGGAGCTTTTGGGCAAATCCATTGACGGCCACAATCATATTTTTCACCTTCAATACTCTTCGATTATTCAGCTCAATCTCAACCCCATTACTACCTGATTTCCAATTGGTTACGTTAGCACCCCAAAAAATAGAGTTCTTTTTTTCTTCGACAATTTTCAGTAGCGATTCAATCATTTTAGCAGGGTTAATCTGCCCTTCAGCTTGATTAAAAATCATTTGCATCACTCCCTTCATGCCCCCAAAAAAAGTTTTGTTTTCTTGAAAAACATTAGGGATTCCAATTATTTTTTGGAGCTGGTTGTTGACTGTTGATAGGTGCTCCATAGAATGTTGAAAAGTCGATTCATCCCCATCCAAAAATAATTCATATCCACCATACCCCTTAAAATCTAACCCTATGTCCCCGACCCTGTTTCTAAGGAGCTGCAAACCTTTCCAACGATTTTCGACAAGTGCCCATGTCTCCTCCCCCATTACTTCAAGGTCGGCCAATAACTCCGTCATACTCCCAAAGCAAGCGAATCCCGCATTTCGAGTACTGGCTCCAGTTGGCAAAAAAGCCCGTTCAAGAATAACGATTCGGGCCTTGGGTTCTTTTTTGCGCAAGCTAATCGCCGCAGACAATCCCGTTATCCCTGCGCCTATAATCGCAAAATCAATGTCTTTGATGAAGACCGATTCTTCCCAATAACTAAAATTTATCATGCTTATCGCACCACCAAGCTATCACGCTCAGGCCCCGTTGAAATAAGTTTAATCGGGATTTTTACTTTCCCTTCGATGAGTGACACATAGTTTTTTGCTTTTTCCGGAAGGGCATCATACGATTGACAGCCAGCTAGGCGCTCTTGCCAACCGTCCAAATGCTGATACTTAGGTAGCACTTCCACCACATCTAAGTCATAAGGAAAATGTGTACGCTCTTGACCATCAATCGTATATCTTTCCGAATAAGTTATTTTTTCTAGTTTATCGAAAATGTCAATTTTGGTCATCGCCAATTTGGTGACTCCATTAATCAAGATACTATAGCGCAATTGCACCAAATCTAGCCAACCACATCGGCGTGGTCTTCCTGTAGTCGCCCCAAACTCATGACCTTCATTTTGCAAAAATTCGCCATCTTTATCAAACAACTCTGTCGGGAAAGAACCCCCACCTACACGAGTCACATAAGCTTTAAAAATACCGATGACTTCACCGATTTGATGCGGAGAAATACCTAGTCCCGTACAGCATCCTGCCGTCACCGTATTGGAAGAAGTGACAAAAGGATAAGTCCCAAAGTCGATATCCAACATTGTCCCTTGCGCTCCTTCCGCCAATATTTTTTTCCCTTCTGCCAAAGCATCATTGATAAAGTAAGTACCTTCTACTATTTCTAATTTTTTAATTTCTTCAATAGCTTCAAACCATTTTTGTTCTTCGACTTCCAAATCAAAGTCTATTGCAGGATAAAGTTTTAATAGACTTAAGTGCTTGTTTTTCAAGGCATTATATCGCTCAACAAAATTTTCAAAGGCAATATCCCCGACCCGCAATCCATTGCGACCGGTCTTATCCATATACGTTGGGCCAATTCCTTTAAGCGTAGAACCAATTTTCTTTTTGCCTTTTGCCGCTTCCGAAGCTGCATCCAACATCCGATGAGTTGGGAGTATCAAATGTGCGCCGTTGGAGATGAGTAATCTGGAAATCGCATCAGACTGTATAGCCCGAACCATTTCCATTTCTCGCTTGAGCGTAATGGGATCTACCACGACACCGCTACCGATAAAATTAAAAATTCCCTTGCGGAAAATACCAGAAGGGATGGTGTGTAAAACGACCTTGTGGCTTTCAAAAATCAATGTGTGCCCAGCGTTGGGGCCACCTTGAAACCTTGCGACAATATCATAATTGGGGGCGAGAAAATCGACAATTTTTCCTTTACCTTCATCTCCCCATTGTAAACCTAGTACGACATCAACCATTGTGTTAATTGTTTTTTTTTTTTGTTCAAGTGTTTTATTGTTCAAGTGTTCAATTGTCCAACTGATGGTTTGATTTTTGTGCAACCTATTTCTTTTTTCGGCACTCCCGACAAAATCCATAAATATTAAGGCTATGATGGGTGATTTCAAAGTCGATAAACTCTTCGACCATAGACTTGGTTTGCTGGATTCGGGGGTCACAAAATTCCTGCACTTTACCACATTTGGTACAGATTAGATGATCATGTTGCTTGTAACCGAGAGATTTTTCAAAAAGGGTGATGTTGTTACCAAATTGTAGCTTTTTGACTAAATCCACTTCTACCAAGAGCTCTAAAGTATTATAAACGGTGGCTCTGCTCACACGGTAATCTTGACTTTTCATGTGCAAAAAAAGGTCTTCTGCATCGAGATGTCCGCCCAAATGATAAATCTCTCGTAAGATGGCAAAACGTTCAGGGGTTTTGCGCAAGCCACGGTCTCCTAACTCTTCGGTAAAATGGGCTAAGGCCTTATCGATGGTGGTCATTTCTTTTGACATAATTTATAGGCTATCGCCCTTTTTGAGCCATGATAATATACTGATAATCAAGCGAATAATTATCCGTCAATAGTCTGGTAAATCCTGCTTCTTTGAGCATTTTTTCTACTTCTTCAAAGGTGACTAAATAATTCGCAAATCCTTTTTTCGAGCTATTTTCCTTCCGATAATCAACAATAATAATGCGTCCTTTGTTCTTCATTCCCTTTTTCAAACGCTCTAAATAACTCACTTTATCTTTAATATATCCAAAAGTATTCACAATTAACACATCATCCACTTCGCCAGTCTTCAGCTTTGGATTGGTTTTGCCCACTAGACGAGTGGTCAATCTTTCTGCTTCTTCTGTGTTTAGGACATGTACCTTGACCGAATCAATGTATTTCACAAATCTAGGGTCAATCTCCAAAGCCAGCACCTTTTTTGCTTTTGGCGCAAGCCGAATAGAAAAATACCCTGTGCCCGCTCCGACATCCGCAATCGTCTTTTTGCTCATATCGCCTAGCAAGTCGAATATCACATCTGGCTTTTGCCAAATATCTCTATCCTTGGGCTCATAGGTCTCCACCAATGTGTCAAAATTGCCTTCCACTTCGGGTATTTCTTGCGTTTCATCGCAGCCTACACCTAATAATAGTGCAAAAAGTAAAGCCGTTATTAATAAAAATCGGCTATTCATCATGTCTTAAAGGTTTCTGAATGCTCGACTCTTCAATAAGCCAAGCATTTATTTGGTTTAGGAACACGCCAAAATACGAAAAAGAAATATATCTGTAGATATTATCTACCAAAGATTATCAATAAATTAACATTGCCCAATATGAGCTTACTCCGAAAAATCATTGTAGTCTATTGGGCAATGGTACATTGGTCCAACTGAAACCAGCCAAAAATCATTGTTAAAACTGGAGCATACAGAATAAAATGCATCTTGACTTTTCTTTTCGGAGT
Source organism: uncultured Saprospiraceae bacterium (assembly GCA_964438645.1). Classification (GTDB taxonomy): domain Bacteria; phylum Bacteroidota; class Bacteroidia; order Chitinophagales; family Saprospiraceae; genus HyVt-613. Next base: position 5,764 of record CAYTLX010000115.1, read on the forward strand.
GGAGTCAAAATTTGCCCAATCCAAAAGAAAATCATCACTTCATCTTCACCTGCTCCGCCTGAAGCACATCCAAATCGGCGCCATTTTTGTGTACAAATGAAACAATATGACAATTATCCGCTTTCCATTCGTCTGGGATGGTTATCGCAAAATCCATGGTCTCGCTTTGACCTTTTGTAAAGGAACTGCCTAAGCTAACGCCCCCCACTTCATTGGTCAAAACCCGTCGAAAGACATGTTTATGATTATAATCTGGAATCTTTCCTGCTGGCGTAATCTGGTAGTCTTGAATATCATCTTCCGTAAGGAGTACCGATAAGTTTATATCTTCATGGACATTTTCTAACGGCACGATGGTCACTTTTAATTTTAAATTTCGGCTGGCTTCATCAAAATTAGCCTTCATGCTCAAATTAAACTTAGGCGCTTCCGCCAATTCATTCTGAATATAACCTGCCCAAGATTGCTTCGATATTTGCCGTTCATTTTGCCCTGCAAATAACTTCCGATTCACAATAGCCGAAGGAAAAGCCTGTGGCTCACCCAACATAGTCGCAATGGCATCTCCATCTGCCGTCCGAAAATCATATTTATTTTCATCATAAGGCTTGGAGAAAAAACCAGAGTGTATCGAAACGGCAATCAAGTTTTCGCCATGCAAGGCGATAAGGTTTTGAATCTCTGCGCTCCCATCGGGGCAATTGACACATCGCACGCCTGTAAACTCTTCAATCAGCACCTTACGTTCACTATCCGTTCCACTACCCAATGTAGGAATATTTACGGAATCCTTATCAAGGCAACCCAATAGACCGATAGTCAGTAATGCAAAAAGTAATGTCTTTTTCAT
>CAYTLX010000116.1:0-6602 GCA_964438645.1 uncultured Saprospiraceae bacterium
TTGGTCTTTGGTGCTGCCGCAGCGGCTTACTCTCATGACGTACACGTAGCCTATTACGAATCATCGAGCTCAACCAGCGAAGCGACTCAACCAGCGAAGCCCGAAGGGCAAGCGGCTCAACCAGCGAAGCGACTCAACCAGCGAAGCCCGAAGGGCAAGCGGCTCAACCAGCACAGCGACTCAACCAGCGAAGTCCGTAGGACAAGCGGCTCAACCAGCGCAGCGGCTCAACCAGCGAAGTCCGTAGGACAAGCTAATCAACCAGCGCAGCGGCTCAACTCTTCCATTTAAAATTCCAAGTAATGGCAGGAATAATCGGAAAAATGGACACTTTATATGCTTTAACACTCGAAGTGCCCGAATTCACATCCGTCTCCGTATCATACGAAATAAAGAAAGGATTCAGATGATTATAGACATTATAAATGGACAAATTCCATGAAGATTTGAACCGTTTAGTGGATGCAGGCTTGGGCTTATACGTCACCGACAAATCCATGCGATGATAGGCATCAATCCGTGCACTATTGCGCAAGCCGTACTCCAAAAAGAATTTATTATCATTCAAAAATAGGCTTTTTACAGGCGTATAGGCTCGTCCAGTTCCATAGATAAACACACCGCCAAACTCTAATTTTTTATTCAAACGATAATTAGCCACAATCGACAAATCATGGCGTCGATCATAAGTCGTAGGAAAAAACACCCCCTTTATCCCATCAAAAATACGTTCCGTCTTGGACAAGGTATAACCGACCCAACCTGTCCATTTTCCGCTATTCTTCCGAACAAAAAACTCTGCTCCATAAGAGCGTCCTTCTCCAAAAATAAACTCTGTTTCGACTTCTTGGGCGGGATTATCCGTATAATCTTCTGGATAATCTATTTGCCCCCACATATACTTATAATAGGTCTCAAAAGAAGCTTCGTAGGTGTTCTCCTTAAAGTTTCTGAAATAACCCATTGACACTTGTGCGCCCCTTTGGGGAGCTACTTTTTCAGAACTCGTCACCCATACATCCGCGGGCAATGAGCCATTCGACGTGCTGACTAAGTGCATGTATTGCATGTTATAGACAGCGCCAAACTTAATGGAAGAAACATCATTTAATCCAATTTTTGTGCTCAATCTAGGCTCTAAATGCGTAAAGGGCTTGACCACTTCCCCTAGTTGGTATTTTTTTCCCGTAAGGGGCGAAGTGTATGGCCCTGCTTGCGCATAATAATTACCCCGAAGCCCAATATTCACTGTCCAATCCTTCGTGATTTTGATTTCATCGGATAAATAAATGGACGCATCATGCGCATATTTAGGCTTCAATTTATTAGAAAATGTTTCTTCGCCATCGGTCACACCAGCCACATTGGGCAAAAACCGATGCCAGGTATATTTTGTCCCAAATTGGACATGGTGCCGAAAATGTGGAAACCAATCAAAATCAACCTTCCCACCCCAGTCTCTCACTCCCGAATATACATTAAAAACAAACTTATCCTGTGAGCCACTTACCGAAAAATCATAGTCATTGTAAATTAAAGACGTATTGACGAATAATTTGTCGGTAAACAAGTGATTCCAACGAAGAGTAGCCGTCGCATTTCCGTAAGGGAGCTTTACGCCAAAACCCCGAGCATTATTAGTATATCTTAGCACGTCACGCCCAAAATATCCACTCGCATAAATACGATCCTTTTCCGAAAATTTATAGTTTAACTTCGTATTAAAATCGTAAAAAAAATAATTAGTGCCAGCAAAATCCGTCTTCTTGATGATGGGCTGAATGACATCAAATAGGTAGGTTCTCCTTCCGGAAAAAAGGAAAGAACTCACATTTTTTTGAATAGGGCCTTCTATGGTTAGCCTTGATGAAACCGTACCGATACCGCCAGCCACTTCATAATCTTTGTTATTTCCGTCCTTCATCTGAATATCTACGACCGAAGACAAACGGCCTCCATATTTGGCCGGCATATTGCCTTTAATCAACGTCGTATTTTTTATAGCATCTGCATTAAACACCGAGAAAAAACCCAACATGTGCCCCGAATTATACACCACCGCTTCATCCAACAAAACCAGATTTTGATCGGGGCCACCGCCACGCACATAGAAGCCCGAGCTCCCTTCGCCAGCGGACATCACACCTGGTAATAGCTGAATCGTTTTTAAGACATCCACTTCCCCCATAAAAGCAGGAATCGACTTAATTCTTTCCGTAGATAGCTTGACCGTACCCATCTGTGTACCATGTACGTTTTTGTCTTCTTTCTCTGATTTGACTACAACTTCATTCAACTCAACCCCTTCTTCTAGATTGATATTCAATTGTTTATCTTCGGTCAGCGAAAGTTTTACTTCATAGGACTGATAGCCCAAATAAGTACACGAAAAGGTATATTCTCCTTTGGGCAAACTCAAAGAGTAAAAACCATAGGCATTGGTAGAAGTCCCCTGTACAGGATTATCCACATTGTAAAAACTAGCTGCTATTAAGCTTTCACCCGTAGCACTATCTTTGATATAGCCACTAACCGTATAGGTATTTTGAGCCAAGAGAGCACTTGATAAAAGTAGAAAACTGAACAACCATAAGGGGTTAAAATATTTCATTAATTCATTTTTGAGTCCACTCTGAAAAATCAATAAGCATTTTTGATTGGTTTCAGCTGAACGATTTAACGATTGTGTCCCACTCCAATTTTTTATTCAGTAGGGTCTTATTTCAACAATGATTTCAGGTTGGTTTCAATTGAACATTTGATCGATTGCACAATTGAACAAACAAAATCAGACTACGACGACTTTACGGAGTAAGTTCATTTTTTGTCGGTAGAGTCTTTCTTTGCTGGCACAAAATCCAAAGAAACGGAATTGATACAATATCTCATTCCCGTAGGCTTAGGTCCATCATTAAACACATGCCCAAGGTGCCCGCCGCATCGTGCACACCGTATCTCAATGCGATGCATTCCGTGACTATTATCGACGATTTCTTTGACGTGAGACTTATCGAGACTTTCGTAAAAACTAGGCCAACCACACTCCGTATCAAACTTTGCTTTTGAGCTAAACAATGGATAGCCACAAGCCGCACAAACATATTGACCATCTTTTTTATTGGCCAACCATTTCCCTGTAAAGGGACGCTCCGTTCCATGCTCACGCAACACCCAAAAGGCTTCTGGGGATAATTCTGATTTCCACATAGCTTCCGACTTCTTGATAGGGACGATGGTATCTCCGCTCCTTGCCATTACTGGCTTTGATTGGCTTTGAAGGCTATTCTTTTGACTAGTACTCGAGCAAGAGAAGAAAACCGCTGCAACAAATAAAAACAAAGTTATTTTTTTCATCTTATTTAACAATTTTATGAAGGTATTGCACATTGTAACCGCCCCAGACACCTAAGGCATCAGACACGTTTCCTTTTATCCGAACATAAGACGAAAAAGGCCCTTGACTCTTGCTAAATTCAGCCGTTTTTCTAAATTTATAGTGCGCTTCGTCAATGGTCGTCCATTTTAGCGAAAGCGTATCCCCCAACTTAAACAAACCAAAAGTAAAAGGATCTTCTCCTTCCGCTGGCTCTTGCCCATTATTCATCACAAACTCCAACTTCTGACCACTAATAAACCCATCATCATAAATCGAAAAAGAAGCTGTCACATAACTGCTGTCATTGATACTCGTAAAATATCGCCAATAATCCTTGGCATCCCCCAAATCATGCATATAAGCATGCAACTCCCGATAGTCCTGAAATTGCTCGCCTGGCAACGGCTTAAAATTAATAGAATCCAAAGGCACCATGCGTGGAATCGTCGTGGTCGCTTCATGCGTTTGTCCGTCTGACACAATTTTCAAATCATATCGCCCCCCAGAACGCCCTTTAAGCTGAAAAGTCATATCCAAATACATACAGATATTCGCTTTGATAGAATCGGGATCTATCCCCAAAAATTGCTTCACAAACACCTTCTGGATAGGGGTCAAATCTTGCAAACAAATCTCTGTCAATGGATATATCGTATCATTAGACGTAATCGTCACTTCCGCATCATGCACATACAAATCCGTAAAAGATGTACTATCCAACTCCCCAAAAAAAGGCTTACTTTGGGTCAAAATAACATACGCAGGAGTAGGATTTTCACCGCCTTCAATGTAGCCTTCGACGACCAACTCTGGCGGTGCTGTACTTATCTCTGGTGTAAATTCTTTTTCGCAAGCACTTAAAAAAAGAATGAGCAATAAAAAAAGGTAGAATGTGCGCATATATAGACTGGTTTTCAATTGACCAAACGAATAAGGTATGGTTATAGTTTTTACTAATCGTTTTAATTTGGTCATAATTTGATATTTTCGTATCTTTCGCAATACTTTTAATCCTAGTGTCCAAAAGGACAAGAAAGGCAAAGATAAGCCGTATTTTTTGCCTATATTTGTCCCAAAAGGATTGTTTTCTGCTCTAACCAAAAATAACATGACCTTTTCCAACACTTCGATAGACGTCAATCAATTACCTTCGGTTCATCCAGACGAATTTATCCACTTAGAACAAGGCTACAAAAAAGTCATCTTGCTTGAAAATGGTATTATTTCCTGTCTTTTCTTGGCTGTGTGGGCGGCATTATACTTTACGGATTCCCTTTCGGGAAAAGGTCATACTATTTGGTTTATTTTGGCTGGAGTATTTCCATTCTTAGGCTTCCTTTTTTGGTTTCGCCCCAAGGCATTTGCCCGCAAGGGCTATCAACTCCGGGAGCGAGATATTATCTTCCGTAATGGGCTTTGGTGGCAGGAAGAAACCGTTGTTCCTTTTGTTCGTGTCCAGCATAGTGAAGTAACGCAAGGCCCTTTAGGTCGAATATTTGGCTACTCAAAATTAAAATTATACACCGCAGGCGGCAGTAAAAGCGACCTGTCAATACCCGCCTTACGTACGGAAACAGCCCAAAAGCTGGAGCATTTTGTCAGTCAAAAAGCAGGGACTGATGAAGCCGTTTGATTTTAGCCACCCATCAAGGCAGTCCCCTGCGGCGATGCTAATCATTATTTTCAATTTGTACAAAAATTGGATCAAACGCCTTGTGCCTGTACTAGCAGGGGTGGTTTTTGGCTCTGGAAAAACCTGGGTTATTTTTTTAACCTTAGGTATTTTTGTGGTAGTCGTAGCTATTTTTGGCATCGTCTATTTTTACAAATACACCTTTTACATCACTGATAATGAACTAGTTATTGACAAAGGTGTCTTCAAAAAAACTAAATTAAACATCCCTTTTGACCGCATACAATCCATTAATTTTAAGGAAACCCTTCTGCATCAGATTTTTTCTGTAGTCGAATTAGAAGTAGATACCGCAGGCTCATCAAAAATTGAATTTGACTTACGTGCCATCTCCATCCAAAAAGCAAATGCCTTACGGCAAATAATTCTTAACACTAGGCTCCAAGCAGACGACACCCACCCAAAACCGACTTCCACCCCCACCGAAAAAAAACTTTTTCAACTTTCATTTTGGGAATTGGTCAAGGTTGGGCTTACGCAAAATCATATCAAATCTGGGCTTATCCCCTTTGCCCTATATTTTTGGCTCAGAGACTTACTTCACAATGGGGGCATAGAATTAGACGAACTCGCCACAGAATATGCCGACCCCGAAAGAGTCTATAACCTTGGCTTATTTATTTTGGGCATTTTAGTACTACTCTATGCGTTAGCCGCCATGGCCATTTCGCTCATCATGAGCATCATCCGTTTTTTTGATCTATCGCTTTATCGGCAAGAAGATGGTTTTAAAGTTACCTATGGGTTGCTCACCAAGCGGCAAATCACCATTAAAGACACCAAAATTCAAATTTTTAAGTGGGAAGACAATCTTCTCCGCAAGATACCCCGCATTTATAATATGCAAATCAAACAAGCGGCTTCCGCTGCGGTCAAACAAAAAAAGAGTAGTATTTTTTTGGCGGGGATTCCAGCAGAGCGCATACATCACTTTTTGGACACTTACTACCAAGATATTCCTTATAAAATTGACCACTTCACGCCTATTTCGACTTGGTGGCTAAAACGGATGATGGTCATTCTCACGATATTGTCTTTACTCACGCTAGGTGCTGCGTTATACTTCCCTTTCCATCCGATTTTTTTGGGATTGGGTGGCATTGGGTTGTTTGCATATATTTCCAGTTATTTCTACTTTCGTAAAAAGCGCTTTGGGCTCAACGACGAAGTCATCCACATCAAAGGCGGGCATTTTGGGGATGAAAACGAATTAGTCCAAACCTACAAAATTCAAGGCATCCAACTCAAACAATCCCCATTCCAAAGAAGAAAACAATTAGCTTCCATCATCATTTTTACTGCCGCTGGCAATCTAAACATACCATATATCCCCCTAAAAACTGCTCAAACACTACGAGATTGGGTGCTCCAAATCGTCGAAACCGACCAACGGGATTGGATGTAAGCACAAAGTTGTTCAAGTGCGCAATTGTTCAAATGAAGGCAAAGAATCAAAATCTTACGCTCTCCAATATAAGTAAATACCGCAAAATGAATGGTGTTCTTGTTTATTTAAAACCCGCTAAATCTCCC
>CAYTLX010000117.1:0-6583 GCA_964438645.1 uncultured Saprospiraceae bacterium
TGCTCCTATGCTTCTATGTGTTAAAAAAATGACGTGAGCGGCAGCATCGTTGCGTCTTTGCGGCGTTGCGTGCCCCCCAAGTCGTGAGCGGCAGCCCTATGCTCCTATGCTTCTATGTGTTAAAAAAATGACGTGAGCGGCAGCATCGTTGCGTGCTACCCAAGTCCAGTGCGGCACCCTAAAACAAAAAAACTAATCTTCTTCTTCCAAATACTCCCCAGAAGTCACAAAATTCAACTCCTGCATAAGCCCTTTGACCTTTTTAAAGCCGGGAGAAAGCATAATGCGCTCATAATTGGAAGTGAGCAAAACGGTAGTAGGAAAAGATAGTTGTCCATCCAGTAAAGAAGCCGCTAATTCATTATGTCCACGACGTCCGCCTACAAATTTGAATTCTGTACCCTTAAATAAGATGGTTTTTTTCTGCTCCGCATCCAGCTTAACCGCATAAAAATCATTCGTTAAAGTTTTAATGACCTTTGGGTCTTGAAAGGTAGAGCGATCCATTTTTTTGCACCATCCACACCATTGGGTATAGACATCTACAAAGATAGGTTTTGGGTTTTTGGCGTTAGCGGCGGCCATTTCTTCCCAAGTGTACCAGTGTATTTTTTTTACAGGTGGATTAGAATTTTTAGGCGCAGCCACAAACGCAAGTGCAAAAAGGGGAAGTACAAGAGCAAAAAGAAGTAATTTTTTCATGGATCTTTTTTATGGTTAAAATGATTGTTTGGGTTGGGTAACTAAATTATCCTGTTCGATATTGGCAAAATTACCCGTTCTTTGCATTAAAATAATGAAAATGCGCAAAATTGTCGTAGCCATTACAGGTTCTAGTGGCAGTATTTATGCCAAACTATTGTTAGATGCGCTTGCGCAAATACCTGAACAATGGGACAAGGTGGGTGTTGTCTTGACGAAAAATGCCCACATTAACTGGAAAATTGAGTTAGAGTCCCCTTTTGCGAAAGCAGATATCTTTGATTTTTATGAAAATCATGATTATTTTGCGCCTTTTGCTTCGGGCTCTGCAAAATATGATGCGATGATAGTCATTCCGTCATCTATGGGGACACTGGCGAGAATAGCCAATGGTATTTCAGATAGCCTGATAACAAGAGCAGCAGATGTGATGCTCAAAGAAAATCGAAAACTTATCATAGTGCCACGAGAAATGCCTTTTAGCCTGATTCATTTGCGAAATATGACCCAGTTGGCGGAAGCAGGTGCAAACATCTGTCCAGCCATACCATCGTTTTATTCCAAGCCCCAAACCATTGATGAATTGGCAGGCACGGTGGTGAGTCGGGTGATGGATTTGGCGGGATTTGATGTTGATGGGTTTCGGTGGATGTAGAGAAAATTCACGAATTTTCTCTACCCCCACCGAAATTCACGAATTTTCTCTACCCCCACCGAAATTCACGAATTTTCTCTATCCACCGAAATCCATGAATTTCCTCTATCTTTGTAATTAATTAAAAAGACAAAATGTTTCAAGAATACGATGTCATAGTAGTAGGTGCAGGTCATGCAGGAAGCGAGGCAGCGGTCGCCGCAGCCAATATGGGCTCCAAAGTCCTATTGGTGACCATGAATATGGAGACCATCGCCAAGATGTCCTGCAATCCAGCCATGGGTGGCGTCGCTAAAGGGCAGATAGTCAGGGAGATAGACGCCTTAGGGGGATATTCGGGAATTGTGACCGACCACTCGATGATTCAATTTCGGATGCTCAATTTATCCAAAGGGCCCGCCATGTGGAGTCCGAGAGCGCAGAGTGATCGCATGAAATTTTCATGGAAATGGCGCCTGATGTTAGAAGCTCATCCCAATATTGATTTTTGGCAGGAGATGGTCGTGGGCATTTTGTCGAAAGACGGCAGAGCGTATGGAATCAAAACCAGCTTAGGTCTTGAAATCAAATCCAAAAAAGTCATCTTAACCAACGGTACTTTCCTAAATGGCATCATACACATCGGAGAAAAAGCTTTGGGGGGCGGACGGGCAGCCGAAAAAGCCTCTAAAGGCATCACCGAACAACTCATCGAATTGGGTTTTGAATCAGGTCGTATGAAAACGGGAACGCCGCCACGTGTAGATGGGCGAACACTCGATTATGACCGTATGACGATTCAGCACGGAGACGAAAATCCCGCCAAGTTTTCCTATACAGATACCCCGAAATTGGTCCACCAAACCCCTTGTTACATCACCTATACGAGCGAAGAAGTGCATGATACTTTGCGAGAAGGATTTGAGCGGTCACCCATGTTTAACGGCAGGATTCAGGGCATCGGACCAAGATATTGCCCTTCGATAGAAGACAAAGTGGAGCGTTTTGCTGGAAGGGATCGACACCAATTATTTATCGAACCAGAAGGCGCAGATACCTATGAAGTCTATGTCAATGGATTCTCATCGTCGCTACCCGAAGACGTACAATTTAAGGCCTTGCGGAAAATAGCAGGCTTTGAAAATGCCAAGATGTTCCGACCAGGATATGCCATCGAATACGACTATTTTCCACCAACTCAACTCAAGTTGACCTTGGAGACGAGCCTGATAAAAAATCTATATTTTGCAGGTCAAATCAATGGTACCACGGGCTATGAAGAAGCCGCTGCGCAAGGCATGATGGCGGGCTATAATGCTCATTTGGCGATTCAAGAAGAAGCGCCTTTTATTTTGAAGCGCTCGGAAGCGTATATTGGGGTATTGATTGATGATTTGATTACCAAAGGCACGGATGAGCCGTATCGGATGTTTACGTCACGAGCCGAATATCGGATTTTGTTGCGCCAAGACAATGCGGATTTGCGGCTTACGCCAAAAGCAGCTGCCTTAGCCGCCGTCAATATTGATGAGCAAATGAAAAAAGTGCAAGAAAAAGAAAAGGCCATCGAAGAAATAGGCACTTTTTTGAAAGAAACATCAGTCGCTCCAGCCGATATAAAAGCATATTTGGAGTCCTTGAATTCGGCGCCGCTTACGCAAAAAGTAAAAATTCACAAGGTGTTGTTGCGTCCACATGTGCAGGTAAGCGGCTTGCGCCAAAATTTGCCAGAATTGGATGAATTGCTCTCAAAATTCCATCTAGAAGCTGTAGATTCGGCCGAAATCGCCATCAAATACAAAGGCTATATCCAAAAAGAACAGGAAATGGTGGACAAAATCAACCGCCTAGAACGCGTCCAACTCCCTGAAGATCTAGATTTTCGTACGGTCACTTCGCTTTCGGCGGAAGCCCGAGAAAAACTGAATAGCATACGCCCCGAAAATATCGGTCAAGCATCAAGGATTAGTGGCGTAAGTCCCGCAGATATTTCGGTTTTGTTGGTTTTGATGGGGCGGTAGGCCTTTCCAAACTATTACTTTCCAAAAGTCCAAACTTTTGGAAAGTTATATAAAAAAAGACCACTGGAAAACCAGTGGTCACTCACTTCAAAACAAACTTTCACTCGAAAATTTTTCTTTTACAGGCATCCTTTAAACGTATTCTCAGGGAGCAAAGTATGCCGTCCCGACAAAGTTAAGGGAGATAAAATTTTTTTTCAAATGTGACGGGATAATATTGCAATAATTACCTATATTGGGGTAGATAATGAGTGGTACGCACGCTCTTTTTCAAGATAATGCCGCTAAAAGACAACTTTATTAAAATAAAAACGACTTTAATTTAGGGATTCATCAGATTTCTTAGGAAATTTGCGTTTAATGTTGTTCGGTGCGTATTTGTTTTTTGCGCAAGCCTACAACAAAAAAGATTTGGACAAGGAAGACAGTCCTAAATATTATAACGATGGCTTTCTGAGCCATAAAAAGCTTAAACATGAAATTAAAATTGCTTGCATTAGTAATGCTATTGGGATTTGGGACGATGCATGCCCAAAAAGGACCCAAAAACTGGTTTAATTTGGATCTTGAAAAAGATGGAATTAACGGAATGAGTTCGGAAAGGTCGTATGATGAATTATTGAAAGGAAAAACTTCTAAGACGGTGGTTGTCGCTGTGATTGATGGTGGAGTAGATCCTATGCACGAAGATTTGAAAGGGGTGATGTGGCACAATCCTGGTGAAATTGCTGGAAATGGAATCGACGACGACCATAACGGGTATGTGGATGATGTCTATGGTTGGAATTTTATCGGTGGTAAAGATGGCAAAAATGTAGGGCCAGATCAATTAGAAGTGACTCGTCTATATGTAATGTATGACAAAATGTTTAAGAATGTTGATCCTTCTTCTTTGTCAAAGAAAGCCAAAAAGAAATATGCCAAGTATCTGGAGCTAAAGGATGTTGTGACGACAAAGCGTAAAAAAGCCAAAGAAGGGCTAGCTCAAATGAAAAGCACTAAAAAACGGTTTGGAAATGCTTTGGATGCTTTAGCGAAAGCATTGAACGGTGCTCCTTTGACAGAAGAGAATTTGGCCAAAGTGGATGTAACTGCAGACGAAAATCTAGCAATGGGTGTTGGTATTGCTCGGCGTTCGATGGCAGAAGGCGCAACTTCTGTTCAAGGAATTAAGGATGATATCTTTGAGCAAATTCAAGGAGGGCTAGACTACTATTCTTCTCAATACAAATACCATTACAATCCTGATTTTGATGGACGTTCGGTTGTTGGTGATAATTACAACAATATTACTGAAAAGTATTATGGTAATAATGATATTAAAGGTCCTGATGCCTTTCATGGTACTCACGTGTCTGGTATCATTGCGGCTGATAGAACCAATAACATAGGCATTAAAGGTGTGGCCAATAACGTAAAAATTATGGGCGTAAGAGTTGTGCCTGATGGGGATGAGCGCGACAAAGATGTGGCTAACGGGATTCGTTATGCAGTAGATAATGGTGCTCAGATAATCAACATGAGTTTTGGTAAAAGCTATCCTTGGAATAAGGATGTGGTGGACAAAGCCGTAAAATATGCCAAAAAACACGGTGTTTTATTAGTGCATGCAGCAGGTAACGACGCATCTAATAATGACTTGGGTGGAAACTTCCCAAATGATAATTATCGCAAACATGGTTTCCTAGGCCTAGGTGCTAAGACTTGTAAGACTTGGATGGAAATAGGCGCATTGTCTTACAAAAAAGGCGAGGATGCAGTTGCTACATTCTCTAATTACGGTAAAATGAATGTTGATATTTTTGCGCCTGGTGTAGCAATTTATTCGACGACGCCTGATGGCGGATATGGTGATGCTTCTGGTACTAGTATGGCATCGCCTGCGGCGGCGGGAGCGGCAGCTTTGCTATTGTCTTACTATCCTGACCTTTCTGCTAAGCAGTTAAAAGAAATCTTGGAAGCTTCAGGTCCTAGACAGAACTATAGCGTTAAGCAGCCAGGTTCTGAAGAGTTGGTGCCTTTTAGCAGCCTTTGTAAAACAGGTGCGACCGTCAATGTGTATAAAGCATTGAAAATGGCCGCAGGTGTCAAAGGTAAGCGTAAAGGAAAAAATAAGTTCTAATAGAAGCCTACGCAGCTTTTGAAGATAATTTTTTAGAATGCTCATCTCTATCTTGGAGATGGGCATTTTTTTATAGTTTAACTTTCCAAACGTTCTAGACTTTTGGAAGTTAAGGCTTATGTGACCGTACCATTGTTTTAAAAAACAAGTAAATTTGCACCATGAAAATCTATGAAGTAAAGTGTGTGCAAGATTATTTGCCCATTATTAAAGGAATATTAAGTGGTTGTGCCAGAAAGGTGTTCTTGTTGGAAGGAGAATTGGGCGCCGGGAAGACCACTTTTGTGAAAATGGTGTGTGAGTATCTTGGCGTAGAAGAAATGGTAGATAGCCCTACCTTTTCTATCGTAAATAAGTATGATTATACCCTTGCGGGAAAAAATAAATCCATCTACCACCTAGATTTATATCGGATATCATCCCCCGAAGAAGCCCTTGATTTGGGCATTTATGAGCTATTAGATAGTGGTGATTGGGTGTTTATTGAGTGGCCAGGAGTCATCGAGTCACTTTTGGATGGAGATGAATGCAAAATAAATATCTCTGAGATGGAAGATTCTGCCCGAAAATTAGTACTTTTGTAAGGGATTGGGGCTAACCAAGCCAAAAATACTAGATTTCAAGCATTATGGGTGATCAAAAAGGGAAGGTAGATATTCCAATGCATTTATTGGAAGAGCATTTGAAGACTCAACCAGAGCAACTTCTCGTAAAAAAGAATAAAGGACAATTTGCCATTGGTGTACCCAATGAAATCTCTCATCAAGAAAATCGAGTGGCATTAGTACCACATTCAGTTGCCACATTGGTGGCGCTAGGTTACCGAGTGTATATCGAGTCTGGGGCAGGCAAAAAGTCCAAAATTTCTGACTCTGCCTATGCCGATGCGGGGGCGGATGTCGTTTTTTCTGCGGAAGCAGTCTATAAGGCGGATGTAATCATTAAAGTGACCCCACCAACGATCAAAGAAATTGAGTTCTTTAAACCCAACCAAATTCTTATCTCTCCGCTACATATCCCTGTGATTAATGCAGAATATATCAATAAATTGAAGCAAAAACGGGTCATAGCCATCGCTATGGAATATTTGCACAATGACAAAGG
>CAYTLX010000118.1:0-6555 GCA_964438645.1 uncultured Saprospiraceae bacterium
CGATTACTGATGCCAAAGGTTGTACAACGGTGTCTGATTCCTTTCAGATTGCAGAACCAACCTTGTTTCATGTAAATCTGGACTCCATTAGACACAATCCGTGTGGCACTCACCATGATGGACAGATTTTTACAACGCCTATGGGTGGTTCGCCACCTTATCACTATCTGTGGAATACGCTTTCTTTTAAAGAAGATCCAGACAGTCTTACTGTCGGAAATTATACCGTAACAGTGGTTGATGGTAATGATTGTTTGGCTAGTTTGCCTAATCCTGTGGTACTAGAGAGTCTAGTCGATGATATTGATATTTATCTGGATACGGTCATTAATCAAAATTGCGGCGCTCTTGGCGAAATAAATATTTCACTACCCGTAACAGTAATTAATCCGCAATTTTTGTGGTCCACTTCGGATACTACTCAATATTTAAATAATCTATTCCCAGGTTATTATTCGGTGACGGTGACGGATGAAAACGGTTGTATGAATTCGATGGATAGTATAGAAGTCGGTGCGGAGCCTAACTCATTGAATCTAGTTGTGGATTCCATTTTTAATGTTTCTTGTTATGGTCAGGCTGATGGCGTAATTGGTGTAAGTGTCAATGAAGGCGTGCCACCATATACCTATTTTTGGAGTACGAATCAAAATGATTCTTTGAGTATTAATGGACTAGCTTCGGGTGTCTATTCGGTGACCGTTGTGGATGGTAATTCATGTGTGATTCTATCTAGTGGCTTAAATGTAGGAGAGCCACCAGAGATACAAGCAACTGCCAATATAACCGATGCCATGATTACCGAAAATGGTCAAATATTATTAAATATTACAGGAGGGATAGCACCATTTTTATTTCAATGGGATGCTTCCGCAAATAATCAAGTGACCAATCCGGCGACTAATTTAGTTCCTGGCGAATATTCTGTGACGGTGACGGATCATAATGGTTGTGTATTGATTATCAATGAATTAGCTGTTGGTGGGGTGACGGGTGTAGATGAGCTTGCGCAAAATTCACTACAAATATATCCCAACCCAAATGATGGGATATTTTTTATTGATTGGTCTTCACATACGGTGGCAAATGTAAGTGTTGTTTCTCCAATAGGCATTCGATATACACCGTTGGTTAGGCGACAAGGGAATCAATTACGTGTGGATATTCATGATATTCCTTCTGGCGTTTATGTGGTGGAGCTTGCGCAAAAAGATGGGGTGATACGATCTGGATTGATTCAGATTTTGGAGTAGATTGATGGTTAGGGCATGAGCGCAAGAACACGGATGGAGCTGATTTTGTGTTTAATTGTTCAAGTGCGCAATCGTTCAATTGAACAAATAACATCCTCCCAAAGAGACGCAAAATTTTCTATTTCTCGCATTCACTAACCCCTTCTTATACCCCTTACAAGCGGGAACGGTATGGCAAATAGTAAATTTTGCTTACATCCTTGCACGCTTTACTACAGGTTTACCAAACGCTCGTTTAAACTGCATAAGATGGACAATCAGTTGGACAATGAGTTTTACAACGTTTAGTAAACCTACGTTTAGTCCATAAGCCAAATAAAACCACCTACCAAAATACCCGTCACCCAACCCAAAGAATACACTTTACCCTTCTGGAAGGGTCAAATTTGCCGAAATCTCAAAAAATGGGGAGAATGCTTATTCAAATTTGGGGAAGGAAGGATTCGCATTTAATTGTGCAATCGTTTAAAAAAGAGCACAAGTCGTTCATTATTAAGTATTTATCCACATTTTAATAAAAAACAACTAAGGGAGCCAGTTGAACGCTTGCAAATTTTTCCAAAGATTATTTTACAATAGTCACATCCCCACCAAAAACCTTTTGACGGTCATCAATGAATTGGACAATGACCTGATAGACATAGACATCGGGTTTTAGGGGTTTGCCTTTGTAAAAGCCATTCCATATATTTTGGCGTTCATTGGCTTGAATATTCTTGGCATCAAAAACCAAGGAGCCCCACCGGTCATAGACCTGAAAGGATACAATCGTTTGGACATCAACATCTGTAAAGACTTTTAGGACATCATTAATGCCATCACCGTTGGGAGAAAAGGCATTGGGGACATAGATTTCATCTTTTTTATTGACAATGACTTGTATGGAGTCGCTGAGTAAGCATCCGAATTCATCATAAACATAAGCGGTAAACCAAGTGTCATTGTAAGGCGATGCTTGCACAAACGTACAACTGTCACAATCAACTAAGTCCATGGGAGTCCATTTAATACTATCCGCATTGAAATTGGCATTTAGCGTAAGCGGAAGAGAATGACCCAAATTTACAATATGATTACCTGATAACTCTACAAATCTAGACTCATTAATGATGGTGATATGTACGGTAATGACGGAGTCACACCCATATTGAGAGCTGATAGTAACAGAATAATCTCCGGCGTCTTGAACTACTGTACGGTCAGGAAGTGTGTAAGATTCACCTTGGCACAATGAAGTGTCAATGTCTATATGTTGCTTGGGTTGGACGGTTAGATTAAGATGCACTGTGCTATCACAACCAAAAGTGCTAAAATAGGCAAAGTCTTGCGAAATGGACGTAGTGAATGTCTGCCCACCCCAAAATAGTGTGTCTCCATCACAAATCCCTTGATTATCCACCTGATTGTAGGTGATGGGCATCCGAAATGGATAAACAAAAATATTATTTCCTTCTTCAAGCTCTTTAATGCTATTGCCGTCATCTACAACAATGTAAAGTTTGAAATTTTCTCCAAGGCTAGCCGGAATATTTAGGGTGATGGTCTGATTGATACTATCTCCTATGGCTAGTTTTGTAGATGTTTTTTGGGTGCCAAGGAATATTCCTGAAGGCGAATTTGCATAAAAAGAAACATCTACATTAGCAGGCAATGTGTCGTTGGCAGGTGAATTATAAACGGTATAATCGAGTGTGATGTCGGGACTGTCACAGTTGCCTGAATAAGTCTTGGCTTTTACGGTGGCATCAGGCAGTTCATTATTAAATGTAATCGCAAATATGTTAAAAAACACCACGTCATTGCCTGCGGTAGCAGTAATATCCAGCTTGGTGTCGCCAGCATTGACGAATGGTGAGATGTCAAAAACATCCATATCCATATTGTAATTTTGGCTAGAATTGGTGAAGGAGTTGGTGCTATTGAAAAGCTCGCCTAAGGGATTAAGACTGTTGGTCAATTGGTTGCCATTGACAGACATTCCTTCGCTTCCGAGATTGGGAAGATCATCCCCTTCCCAAGCGACAAAAGCTAATCTTGCCCCATCTGGCTGGGTGACTTTTACTTCGTCCAAGCTAAAACTAATCGTCGTGGCACTAATACCCCGAAAACCATCATATAATTTGACCGTATTTAAGGGAAGTGTTGGGTCTTCATAAATAATCACTATGACCCAACCACTATATATCGTCTGTGTGCAATAGGCTGAACCATCATCTGCAACAAGATCTGATACGGTATAACTACCTTGTCCATGGTCTTGAAGGATTTTTGTCACATCATGAGAAGCGCTAAAATAGGGATGAGTATTGACAAGAAGAGCAACATTATCGATATATGTTTTTTCGGAAGAAAGAGATTGGTTATTTAGGCCATTAGGACCAGATAGCTCGACGTCTAAATCACCTGACCCAGAGCCCGACCAATACAATATAGCTTTTTTAATGCCCGTAGAAGTAACTGGAAGTGTAAAGCTGGCAGAAGAACTAGAAAGATTGTCCACTGAGCAATTAAAGTTGGGAGACGTAGAATTTCCTTTGACATTATTGGTGTTGCCAAACATCGTAAAATCATACCGCCCATTATAGGATAGCAACTCCGTGATAGGTACTTGCCCAAAAGCAAATGAAGTGCTTAAAACAATCATCCATGCTAGGAAAAGGGTGTTTTTCAAAATTCTGTAGCTTTTCTAGTAATCGCAAATGATTCTGCGCTATACAAACGTAAAAGTTTTACGTTTTGTTTTCTGGTATTTACAGGGTTAAGTGCTCTTTACCCTGTATCCCCTTTTACCGCAAAACCACTGTACCGAAACTTGAGTTATCTACCTTTCCATAATTTTATTGATTATGCTCCATCACATAATCCAATACCTTTCGCATCAGATGTATTCTATCTTTGCCCCGTACATTATGCGGGTGCATCGGATAGGGAAAAAAATCGGTTTGAACACCTTCATCGACACATTTTTTGATAAAAGCGTAGTCATGTTGGGGGACAACGACATCATCCACCATGCCGTGAATGGTCAACAAATGACCTTTTAGGTTTTTGACATAGTTTAGGAGATTGGAATTTTTAAATCCTTCTGGGTTGGTGGCTTCGGTGTCCATGTATCGTTCACCGTACATGACTTCGTACCAGTTCCAATTGATGACTGGGCCGCCTGCTACTCCTGTCGTAAATACCCCCGGGTGTCTAAGCATGAGCGATGTGGTCATAAATCCGCCAAAACTCCAGCCATGCACCGCCAAGCGGTCAGCATCGACATATTTTTGGCGTTTCAAATAATCGACTCCAATGAGTTGGTCTTGCATCTCATGTGTTCCCAAATCTCTAAATACTTCACTCTCAAAAGCAAAACCACGAGCCGCCGAGCCATGGCCATCCACCGTGAAAATAATATAGCCTTGCTCCGCCATCCATTTCATCCAAAGTGGCTCGCCATAATTCCAGCGGTTGGTAATCATTTGAGCATGTGGACCGCCATAGACATAGACCAAAACTGGATATTTTTTATTGGGGTCAAAATTGCTAGGTTTGATGATTCGGGCATAAAGGTCTGCGCCATCATAAGATTTTAATTGGATGATTTCTGTTTTTCCGACTTGGACTTTGGCTAGCGGGTCGGGTGCGGTAAAAACTTGGTGGTATTTATTTCGGACTAAGTCATAGTAGCCAATTTCTCTAGGGAGGGTTGGGCTAGACATTTCGTCTAATAAATACTCTTTGTTGGGTCCACTTAAAGTCACTGAGTGTACGCCATCGCCTTGGGTGATTTGCCATTGCTTACCTGTTTTGACGTTGACGGCAAAGGCATGTGTATTTAGTGGACTTTTGCCAGTACCTGTAAATATAATCGCATCTAATTGCTGGCTATACCCGACAATATTTTTTATAACCCATTGATTATGAGTTAATTGTCTAGATTTTTTCTTCTTTTCATCCAATACATAGATGTTCATAAATCCATCCTTCTCACTGAGCCAATACATTTTATTTTTCTGAAAAGGGGTCATAAAAGGTGGGTGTTCAGGCTCGACCCACTTGTCATTTTTTTCTTCGGTGATGGTTCGGATATACTGTCCAGAAAGGATGTCATATTTATTTAATTTCATATCATTTTGATCCCGATTCACTTCTGCCAAATAGACATGATTTTCGGTGGGAGACCAGCCCAAATTGGTTAGATAGTGGTCATCTGGGCGGGTATCTAGGCGCACATATTTTCCCGTAAGGGTGGAGTAAACCATGGCTGACGCAGTCTCACTTCCTTGACCATTCATGGGATATTTGATATTATTTAGGGTAGGGGGCGTGGTGGTGATATCCACTAAGGGATAGTTAAAAACTTTGGATTCATCCTTGCGGTAAAAAGCTAAATAACGGCCTGATGGCGACCAAAAAGTCCCTTTGGAAATACCAAATTCAAATCTTGCAATCGCCTGCCCCGTCACAATATTTGTATCTTTTACAAAGGCGATAGGGATTTTTGGGTTATCTTTTGTGGCGATGTACAGGTTGTTGTCTAAGGTATAGGCGAGTTTTTGACCTTTGGCAGAATAATCCAAATTCTGCGCCCCTTTGGGATATTCAAGTATCTTTTTAAGTTCTTTTTTTCGGGTGTCGTAGGAGTAGTAGGTATTGTCTTTTTGGAAGTAGAATGTAGAAGCATTTATCCATGTAAAGCTGGGTATCCTCTCTAAACCTGGCATAATATCCATCGCTTTAATCACCAAGTCTTCGGTATTTGGACGCAAGTCATAAAATTGAAGTTTGCTGCGTTCATCTTCTAAAGTGGTATAAGCCAACGCCCCCTTTATCCATTTAAAACCTGTTGGACGCTCTGGATAGAGCCCTTTTTGGTAGTACAAAACAGCATCTTCTAAGGTAAGTTTTTGTTTTTGTGCAAACAATACGCTTGCGCCAAAAATGAAGAAGACGAATAGCAAAAGTGAACGATTTTTCATCAAAAATAATTTTTGTGTCCTAGTAAATGGTTAGACTTTTTTTGCCGCAAGGCAGCATCCATAAAAAAGCCTGCAAAAAACAACACGAAAATAGGATTAATTATTGTAAAAAGGATACTTTTGGCTGATAATAAAATCTTAATGATGCGCGGACTTAATTATGTATTCAAAAAATATACGGGTTCCTTGCGGAATCTGAAACTGGTGTATGTCGTCAATAACCTGCTAAATGCCCGTAAACTTCGCCGAAATAAGGCGATTTATAAGAAATATGGCCTAAAAAAAAGTGTTTTTGCACCTATCGGTAGTCAAGTTTTTAAAGGGCGTGAAGAAGC
>CAYTLX010000119.1:0-6517 GCA_964438645.1 uncultured Saprospiraceae bacterium
AGCAAAATTTACTATTTGCCATACCGTTCCCGCTTGCAAGGGGAATAAGAAGGGGGTAGTAAATGCGATAAATAGTGAATTTTGCGTCTCTTTGGAACAATGTCCTTCCCCAAATTTGAATAAGCCCTTATCTTTTTTATTCAGATTTGGGCAAATTTGACCCTTCCAGAAGGGTAAAGTGTTTTCTTTGGGTTGGTGGCAGGTATATTTGGGCAGTTAGTTTTATTGGGCTTGTGGACATTACTCTTAATTTTGGCTGCTTGCGCAAAAAAGAGCAAGGATGCGAGCAAAATTTACTATTTGCCATACCGTTCCCACTTGTAAGGGGAATAAGAAGGGGTTGATAATGCGAGAAATAGTGAATTTTGCGGTATTCTTGGAAGGATGTTAGTTCAATTGTCCAATTGAACATACCATCAATTGAACACTTACACAGTTGAACGTTTGAACAACTGAACAACCATTTTTACACAAGCCTTTTCAATTTTTCTTCAATTTTATCCAGCTTGACATCTAGGGCTAGGATATCCTTTTCTTCGGAAGCAATTAACTCATCAAATTCTGAAAAATTATGGTCAATTTTAGATTTAATATTTTTAATATAAGTCTCTAATTTCATGGTCAATTCAGATTCTAGTCGCTCCTTGCCACTTTCAATTTCCTTACGAAATTGCTTCATTATTTTTTTTCGCTGTAATCCTACGGTGGCACCTGCAAAAGTTAAACCAATCGCCGTCAACACGCCCCCCGTAATATCCAAAACGGCTCCCTGTGTGAATGCCGTCAATATCACTCCAATTACCGCTAATCCCCCACCAGTCGCTACGTTGGGTGCGATATTTTTTTCGTGCGGAAATAGCTTGTCACCCGCAAAATTATCTGATTTAGCCAAAAAATCGGCAAAGGTTTCTTTCAATTCTTGATAGACTTTTACCCGTTTTTCGGCGATAGACTTAAAAAAATCAGGATCATCTTTTAAGGATGTATCACTCCTTTGTACCTTAATATCAATGAGTTGCGCCATTTGCTGAATAGAATCTGATATATCGCCTACATGCACATCCAATTTATTGCGCAAGCTATCGGTCAAGTCCTTTTCCATTCTTTCCGCAAGGCCTTCCAGCCATTTCTTTAGTGGTTCGCCCTTTCCAAATACGGAAGAAAAAGAGCGCTTAAACACCGATGGAAGTGATAATCCTGTACGCAACTCATCCGCTGCTTCTCTTGTAATTTTGTCATAAATCCCCACTGTATTTTCAACTAATAGTCCCACTTGATTGATGGATTTACCGTATTGATTTTCCATAATTTCGATGGTTTCACGACGAAAATCTTTATCATGCTCCCATTGATTTCTCCTTGCGGAAACGCCATGTTTTATTCGTTCAATGACCTTTTCGGACGCACTGACGTAGTTGATGATTTTGTATTTAGAACCCTGTCCCCCCGTCACATGGGTTTTGATATAATCGCGTACGGCCGAAAAATTACTTTTGTCATAATTTCCATCCAGCTCTGCTTTCGCAGAAACCGCAAAAATAATGGGATCCGTTACGCCTTTTTCGGTGGCAAATTTGCGCAAGCCTTCGATATTCACCTTCAAATCTTCATCTGAAAGCAAGTCCTTTTGCTGGAGAATAAAAATAATCTTTTTGCGCCACTCCCCATGAATAAATTCAAAAAAGTCCCAAGCAGATTGGCGATATGGGTTCTTGGCTTCAAAGACAAAAACAACTAAATCAGCAACAGGGATAAACCTTTCGGTAATTTCTTGGTGGTTTTTGACAATGGTGTTGGTGCCTGGCGTATCGACGATGGCGACTTCCTTCAAAATATCAATAGGCTCTGTCCGTTTCTTCAAAAATTCGTTGATAGTGATTTCTTCAGATTTTTCACCATAGACAATCTGCTGAATCACGTCTGTCATGGGCGATGGAGCCGCCTTACAGATTTCAGTACCTGTATCTAAAAGAGCATTGATAAAACTACTTTTTCCCGCTTTGACTTCTCCCACGACCACAAACATAAAAGGGTCATGAATCCGCTTTAATAGGTCAGAAGTCGTTTCAGACAAAGTCTGATTGCCTGTAGTTTTGACCACGTCAACTAATTCTTCGATGACGTTTTCTAGTTTATCAACTCGGTCTTTATACTGTTTATTAACTAATGTGCTCATATTGTTTTTCTTAGTGATTACGCCCAAAATTACAAAAATCGTGGGGCTTCGGGGCCCATACAAAACAAGAGATCCAAAATACTCAGATTAGGGACAAATCCTGTTTTGTCTGCAAAGACTTGGACGTATTCCACAAATTTATGGTTTATATCTCGATTGGGCCTGATAAACCCCCTAAAATCTTTGGTTTTAGGATAATTATCATAGGTATCTGTGAGCACAAAGCTAGCTTCGCTCCATTGTAACATCTCTACACAAAGCTTTAGTACTTCTAGATTGAATTCAAATAGATAGATCCACTTGCGTTGAAAAAGGGGGGCTAACTGGTCTTTATAATGCTCAAAAAAAGGGGATTTTCCATAAGCTGTGGTCAAGGCGCGCCAGTGAGTCCGCTGCCAAGGCTTCGTATTATCTATCAACACTTTGCGATAGGGCATTTGGCTATTTTTGCCTTTTAGCAAAGGGATGCCCAATGGCATAAGTCCTTCAGGATGAGCAATATGTGTCCTATTTCTAAAGCTGGCTTTTTGATAATTGTCATGGGATTCTATGCGTATTTCTCCTTCGCTCATCCATTGGCTCCAAAAAGCTATGGGCGGAAAATACATTAAATCAAAAACTTTTGACATCAGGTAGGCTTTGGGTTAAGATTAATTAAACCTAAAACCTTTCATCAAGCCCCGTTTAGAAGAGTCGATAAACTCAAGAATCCGTTCTTTTTCTGTTGAGTCGTCAAGTTTTTCTTTGACCAGCTCTATCCCTTTTTGGACATTGGTTTCTTTTACATAAAGCAAGCGATAGACGTCTTGAATGGCAGTGATTTGTTCTGATGTAAAACCCCGTCGATTAAGCCCAATGCTGTTTACACCGACATAAGCCAGCGGGTCTCTAGCTGCTTTCACGAAAGGGGGCACATCCTTCCTGACTTTTGACGCACCACCAATCATGGCATGTTCGCCTATTTTTACAAATTGATGGACTGCGGTCAATCCCCCCAAAATAGCATAATCTCCTATTTCGATATGTCCCGCCAAGGTAACATTATTGGCTAGAATACAATGGTTGCCCACTACACAATCATGAGCCACATGCACATAAGCCATCAACAAGCAATTGTCCATGATTTCAGTTCGCATTAAATCTTTTGTCCCGCGATTAATGGTACAATACTCTCTGACCGTGACATTATTACCAATGATAACGACAGATTTTTCTCCGCCAAATTTCAAATCTTGGGGAATGGCTCCGATGACTGCCCCTGGAAAAACTCGACAATTATCCCCAATTCTTGAGCCATCCATAATAGAAACATGTGCGCCTATCCAGCAATTTTCACCGATGACTACATCGGCAGCAATATGCACAAAAGGCTCAATTATGGTATTTTTTCCGATAATTGCTTGGGGGTGAATGACGCTTGATTGATGAATCATGAGCTTTTTCTTCTCTTAATTAATGCCGTCAAATCCGCTTCTGCCGCGATCTTATTACCGACATAAATAGTCCCGTGCATCTGACATATTCCCCTTTTGATTTCTGTCAACAGCTTCAACTTAATAATCATCGTATCTCCTGGCACGACGAAATTTTTAAATTTTGCGTCATCTATCTTAAGAAAGAAAGTATCCCAATTATGGGGATCTTCGGTAGTCGATAAGGCTAAAATACCGCCTGTCTGCGCCATCGCTTCAATCTGCAGCACCCCAGGCATAATAGGATTATTAGGAAAATGCCCTGGAAAAAAATACTCATCGTGTGTTACATTCTTGATACCGACCACTTCATCTTCCGTCATGGAGATAATCTTATCTACCAATAAAAAAGGATGCCGATGGGGTAAGATTTTTTGTACCGCCACATTATCCAACAAAGGCGGAATACTTGAGTCATAAGCAGGCTTATCCCCTAGTTTTAGTTGATTTTGATATTGTTTGTTGAGTATTTTAACAAACTCCGTATTTACTCTATGCCCAGGTTTTTTGGCAACAATCTTGCCCTTGATAGGCACACCCAACAACGCCAAATCCCCCACCACATCTAAAAGTTTGTGCCGTGCGGGTTCATTATTGTACTGCAATGCCGTATTGTTTAATATTCCCTTATCTGTGATGGTTAGGGCGGGTCTATCTAATTTTGCCGCAAGGCTCAACATCTCCTGCTCTGGCAATACTTTATCCACGATGACAATGGCATTGTCTAAATCTCCCCCTTTAATCAAGTTTTGATCCGCCAAATAAGCCACTTCACGCAAAAAGACAAATGTCCGACAAGCCGCAATATCGGCTTTAAAATCTTTAATATCTGCTAATTCGGCAAATTGCTGCCCTAATACTTCTGAATCAAAATCAATCATCGAAGTCACCTGATATTTTTCGGCTGGAAATGCCATAAACTCCGCTCCAGACTCTTCATCCACAAAAGTCATCGGCTCCTTAATGACAAATTCCTTTCGCTCTGCTTCTTGCTCTGCCCGCCCTGCTTGCGCCAAAAGTGTGACAAATAACTTAGCACTTCCGTCCAAAATAGGTACTTCTGGCCCAGACACTTCTAATAAGGCATTATCAATTTCCATTCCCGTCAAAGCCGACAGTAAATGCTCCACAGTCATAATGGTCGCTTTCCCGCGCCCTAAAGTGGTGCTTCTGTTCGTCTCTACAACAAATTTAATCTTTGCAGGAATACTCGGTGCATCTTCAAGATCCATCCTTTTAAACACAAACCCCGTGTTGGCATCAGCGGGTTTGATGGTCAAAGTTGCCTTTTTACCAGAATGCAATCCTACTCCACTAATGGATACTTCCTTCTTTATGGTATGCTGCTTCATCAACTTTAATTCTATGTATGAGTCCATTTAATCATGCAAAGCTACAATAATATTATTGTTTCGAGAAAAAAGTCGCCCTAGTATCTACTAAAGCGGCACTTTTATAGATTAGATGATTGTTAAATGTCTGATTTTTTACCATTTGTGGCTTCATCCAGCTTTTTTTCGAGCAATCGAAGCCTTTTTTCGATGTTCGGCAAATCCTTAAATTTGATATAAGCCCGAAGATATTCCATGTATGGAATGGCCGGAATGCCCCACCAAGAAGAGTTTTTTTTCGTGATGGTGGATCCTACCCCCGTTTTGCCTTGAAACTGTGCGCCATCCGCAATGGATATGTGCCCAACAATAGCTACTTGCCCGCCTACACGGATATTTTTGCCCAATTTTGCACTCCCCGCAATACCAGACTGAGCCGCAATTACGGTATTCTCTCCAACTTCTACATTGTGTGCAATTTGGATTAAGTTATCCAATTTTACGCCTTTCTTAATGATGGTTGGCCCCATGGTGCCCCGATCAATGGTTGTATTGGCACCGATTTCAACATCATCTTCAATGATGACAATGCCCAATTGGTGTATTTTTTTGTACGTTCCATCTTCTTGTGGAGCAAATCCAAAGCCGTCACTTCCAATCACCACATTGGCATGAATGATACAATTATCGCCAATTTTGCAAGAGTGATATATCTTAACGCCCGAATAAATTTTGACATTTTTTCCAATTTGGACATCTTCACCCACATATACATTGGTGCCGAGTGACGTATTTTCTCCTACGGAAGCATTTCTTTCGATGACCGAAAAGTGCCCAACTCCAATATTCTTTTCTAATTTGGCATCGGGATGCAAGACTGAATTGGAAGAGATGACCATTTCTTGCTCTCCTTTATGGCTAAAATGGTCAAAAAGGAAAGCTACAGAAGAATATACATCATCGACACGAATAAGCGTAGCGGTGATGGCTTGCTTGGGTTCAAAATCTTTAGGGACGATGATGGCTGCGGCCTTTGTATCATAAAGGTGTTCTTCGTACTTTGGGTTGGCAAAAAAGGTGATGGTATTGGGATATGTCTCGTCTATTTTGCTCGGTGCACTTATCAAAGAATCAGGATTACCGTCCACAATTCCTTTTATCAATTGAGCAATTTGGATTGCCTTTAGCTGCATTCGGTGGTTTATTTTTGTGGGCTTGCGCCAAAAGTAGTATTTGTTTGGGTCGGTAGCCAAAAACAAGGCAAAATCTCCCATTCGACAAAAGTAACGAAATAAGTTTATTTGTATTGGATTATTTGTTGAAAGTTAAAAAGTTAATCACTTTTCTCACTGGTTTGAGAAACCTTAACTAGCAAAAGGCGAGAAAGACAAAGATACCAAGCGAGTAGATCAAAACAGGGGTTTCTTAAACCTTACCAGAATACATAAGAATCAAGGAAAACGGTAGCAAAATGGATAGTGTGCCGCAAGTCTCCTTTTCTAAGGGAGATTTAGTGGGTTTCAAATAAAAAAATTACA
>CAYTLX010000120.1:0-6475 GCA_964438645.1 uncultured Saprospiraceae bacterium
CAAAACTATCCTAATGAAAAAAAGCAAACTACTTCTCTTCTTTATCTTATTAAGCCTTCCATCTTTTGGGCAACATGATTTTACGAAAGTAGATCAATATGCCAGAGCCTATCACGCTAAGACCAAAGACTATAAAGTATTGGCGCAGGACTTAACCACTCCATTTGACAACGAGACCGACAAAGCGAGAGCGATTTATGTCTGGATAACTGACAATATCAAATACGATTGTAAAAAATATCTAAAAAGGAAAAAAGGAAAGTTGCAAAAAGAACCCATCCGATATAAGACAGAAGCCGAAAAGAAACAAAAAATGCTTGTGCGCGAAAAAGAATATATGACGACCACTTTGAAGAAAAAGAAAGGTGTCTGCGAAGATTATGCTTTGCTATTTCAAAAAATGTGTACTTCCATTGGTATAAAATCAGAATATGTACGTGGGCATCTAGGAGCAAACCCCAAAAATTTGGGTAAAATTCCAATAATTTTTAACCATGCGTGGAACTCTATCCTGCTCGACGGCCAATGGTACTTAGTTGACGCCACTCTCGGAAGTGGCACCGTAGAAGGCAATTGTAAAAAGTTTCATAAAAAATTTAACAGTGGTCTTTTCATGACCCAACCAAGAGATATGCTTCTCACGCATTTCCCCAACAAGCCTGAATGGCAATATTTAGAGCAACCGCTGGATAAACAAGCATTTAGCCAATTACCAATTGCAGGTGCTGGATTTTATCAGGTTCCTGTAATTGACTACTTTCCCAAAGAAGGGATTATTCCTGCAAAGGAGACAAAAACAGTTCTTTTTAAGCTAAAGTTTGCAAAAGAAGGTCCAAAAATGCTAAAATTAACGGTCAATGGCAAACAACAACCTAGTGATTTTGAGCTAGATAAAGATGGCTATTGGATTTATGAATATCCACTCAAAAACCGTAGGAATAAGGCCATATCAATTGTAATAAAAGACAAACAAGATGTTTATCGGGTACTGAGCTACAAGTCCAAGTAGTTTCTTTTTGCCAAAAAAGCGTTCAAAGTTTACTATCCTGCTGAGATTTCCGTATTTTTGCGGAAGCTTACGCAAAATCTGCTCACAAAACGTACACACTCATGTTTTTGATAAATATCTATCTTCGTATCGCCTTAATGGCTGGGACTATTTTTGGTGGCATCGCACTTTGGGCCGCTTATGGCACTTGGTATGGACTCCCTTTTATCCTGATTGGACTGATTCTTTTGATTGGATATTTCATTTTGGGCACGGTACAATCTAGTGCACAAATGATTCAGGCTCAAGACTTTGCAGGTGCGGAGAAGAGATTAAACATGACCATAATGCCGAATTGGCTGTATGGACCTATTCGCAGCACCTACTTTATCTTGAAGAGTACGTTTGCACAACAAAAAAAGGATTTTGTAGAAGCAGAAAAATGGCTCAACCAAGCCAACCAACAGCCCATGAATTCTGATGACGAAAGAGCCATGGTGCTCATCCAGCTTGCAGGCATCGAAGCCAATAAACAAAAATGGCCTGCCGTCCAAAAATACCTAAAAGAACTCGAAGAACTAAAAATTAAAGAACCACAAATCAAAGAACAAGTCGCTGAGTTTCAAAAAGCCTTCAAAAATCGGGGCTTAATGAAAAAAGCAGGACAAATGAAAGGGGGTTTTAGACAGCCCGGGGGAAAGCGACGTCGGCCTAAAATGCGGTAAAAAAAAGTGTACTTAGGAGTACTTACGAGTACTTACGAGTCCGTATGAGTTCTTAGGAGTTGCTACCGCAGCGACATTCGATGCTTTCGCATCTCAATATCGCTACGCTTCTTTACTAGACTCATACTTACGCATGTTCGGCTTTTACTCGTAAGGACTTAAAGTTTTGTTAAACTATTGACCTAGGATACATTTTAATGAAATTTTCTGTTAATTGGTCTCAATTATTAAGCAAAATAAATGGACATTGAACACACTTATTAGAATTTTCACTCTTTTGTTACTTGGAAGCAGTGGTCTTTTGGCGCAAGACTTTGAAGATTTGGCGGGTGTGGATGCCATCTATTTTGATGACATTAAATCCATTGAGTTTAGAGTGTTATCCAATGATGATCTGATTGACCCAACGGCACAGATAGGGGCACTCAATGAAGAAATCGCCAACCTTCGAAAAAGGGGCAAACTAGAAGATGATGCCGATAAACAAGACGCCATTTTAGATGACATTGCGACAAAAGAGCGTAAGTTAAACAGTGTTTATAACGATAAGTCCGAAAGAGATAAGTGGAATTTGCGATATGCAGCGCCAATGTCTGCACTGCCCATCATCAATTTGAGATCCGATCAGTCTATCTATTATGCTTTTGATGATTTGAATGAAAATCCGACTGGTTATTCTTACACGGTCATTCCCTTTAGCTGGGACTGGAAAGCGCCTTTAGATTTGGCTTCTAGTGAGTATTTAAATGGTTTTTCAAGTAGTGAAATCCGTGATTATGTTTATCCTGAGCTAACCGTGACCAACTATACAGCGTATCGCTTTCATTTTCCAAATAACGAGATAAGTCCCGCTATATCAGGCAATTACCTACTAGTTGTTTATGAAACGAACTCAGAAGAAGTAGCATTTACAAGAAGGATTTTTGTTGCAAGTCAGGAGTTTCCCTTTGTGGATGATATCCGCAGTAATTCCTTTGATAGGGATTCTTTGCAGAATGTAAATTTTACGATTAGTTATCCAGAAGAGTACAGCAAATTAGCTCCTGACCGAGATGTCAAAGTGGTGGTACTCCAAAACGGTCGATTTGATAATGCCATAGTTAGAGAGAAACCTGCTTTAGCCATGAATGGACGGTTGCGATATGGATATCAGGACAAGATAGGATTTCAACCTGGCAAAGAGTTTAGGTACATCATGATGCAAACATTGAATTATGCCCAAGTCGGCACCCAACTCCTCAACCAAAATAAAGACAATTATGAAGTCTATCTTGCTCCACAGGAAGAAAGGGTCTATCATCCGAATTTCTTTTATCGTGACCTAAATGGTAAATTTGTGACCATGAATGGTGTTCAGAATGAAGAACCTGGAGATGCAGATTATGCGCATGTGTATTTTACCTATTACCGTGATGATCCGTATTATCAAGCAGATTTATATGTTGTTGGCAAGTTTACGGACTGGCAATTTAAAGATGAATATCGGCTTTCCTATAATAATCGCAAAGGACGCTACGAAGGAGAAGCCTTGCTCAAACAAGGATATTATGACTATTATTATGCCTTAAAAAAGAAGGGCTCGAACAGACTCGACATCGACAAAACGGAAGGGCATTCCTTTCAAACGGGCAATGAATATACTATTTTGGTCTATTATACAACTCCTAATGGTCGATTTGAAAAACTGGTAGCGACTCGGACTCTTTCTGTTAATTATTGAGTTAACGATTCATAAGCCTACCGTTCGTCTTAAAATCTAGTAGATTTATATAAATGTTTGGGTAATGTGTGATATAATCACTAGTATTGTGGTAAAAAATCACAATGGCCAAAATATTTACGGTTCTAGTTATTCTTTTTTTGGGCGTAAGCCTGAATGCCCAAGAGACTTGGTCACTAGAGAAATGCATCAATCAGGCGCTGGCGAATAGCTTAAATATGAAGCAAAGTGAGTTGACGGTTGCCCAAAAAGCGATTTTAGTCAAACAATCTAAAGCGGCTCGCCTTCCCAATCTAACGGGTAGTGTTTCTTTTTTCGAACAATTTGGGCGTACCATTGACCCAACTACGAATACATTTGCGAACAAAAAAATCGGTTCTAGCCAATTTAGTCTCTCGTCTGGTGTGCTACTTTTTAATGCTGGCCGAATCAATAATACCATTGCGCAAGCCCAACTCAATCTAGAAGCGTCGAAACTAGATGCCCAAAATGTAGGGAATGACCTTTCGTTAAATGTAGCTTTGATTTATCTTCAAATATTATTTGCGGAAGATCAAGTGCAAAATGCCACCGACAAACTAAAAATCGCTCAAGAACAACTAAAGAGAACAAGGGCGCTGATTCAAGCAGGTAGCCTTGCGGCCAATGAATCACTGACCTTTGAAGCGCAAGTTGCTGTCAGTGAGCAATCGGTTATCCAAACAAAAAACACTCTCGACAATGCGTATCTTCAACTCAAGCAACTGCTTAGACTAGACTCCGAAGATGCGATTAAAATAGTTAGGCCTGATGTTGAAATTAATGATTCTAATCCCGATCTACTCAACACTGAGATGATTTATCAGGAGGCTTTAGGCTTACAGCCCAGCATTCAAGCCGGTAATATTCGATTAAAGAGCAGTGAGCTAAGTGAGAAAATTGCTACATCTCAGCTCTACCCTTCACTCAGCCTAAGTGGTTCATTATCAAGCAATTATTCGACGCTTTCGCGAAAGCTAAATGGCACTGATATTAAGGTTTTTCCACAGCAGGTAAAAATTAATGGGACTCCAGCCGTTTTAGAAATTCCACAAGCTGTTCCTAATTTTTCAACCAATCCATTTGGCAGTCAGGTAAATGAAAACTTTGGAGAAGCCATCGGTTTGAGACTGAGTATTCCTATTTATCAAAATGGACGAACATCGGCGTCCATTCAACAAGCGAAAATTGGCGTACTCCAAACCCAACTAATGAATGAGCAGGTCAAGCAAAACCTAAAGAGTAATATCCAAAAAGCGATAGCGGATGCGAGATCAGCCAAACAACAATATGCTGCCGCAAAAAAATCAGCAAAAGCCACTCAAGCTGTCTATCAAAATACGCAGCAAAAATATGATATTGGTGCAGCTAGTTCCTTTGAGCTTACGACGGCAAAAAACAATGCCGATGTCGCCAAAACACAATTGACGAGTGCTCAGTATGACTACCTTTTCAAGCTAAAGGTCATAGACTATTACCAAGGAAAGAAAATTCAATTTTAAGTCTCCTCTAAATCAACCAAAATGTCCAACAAGAAAAACAGAAACCTATATATCCTTCTCGGCGTAGTGACATTACTTGCCTTGATTGGAATCCTGATGAGTGGTAAGCGCCAAAAAGGCATTACGGTCTATACTACTAAAGTCCAAAAAAGAGATATTCAGGAAACGGTTTTAGCTTCAGGAAAAATCTACCCTAAAACCGAAGTAAAAATAAGCTCTGATGTCTCTGGTGAAATTGTCAAATTATTTGTCAAAGAAGGAGACACTATAAAAGCAGGTCAATTATTAGCAAGAATAAACCCTGATGCCTATGCATCGGCAGTTGAGCGTGGACGAGCCAATGTAAATTCGGCGAAAGCTCAAGAAGCCAATTCACGCTCCCAAGCAGAAGGAGCAAAAGCTAGGAAAATTCAAGCAGAAGCCCAACTAGAACAGATTGTCGCACAACTACGCAATGCGCAATCCATATTTGAGCGCAATAAAAGTTTGCTAAAAAATGGGGTCATTTCGCAAGCGGACTTTGACGCTGCTGAATCTGCCTATCTTTCGACAGTTGCCAATAAAAAATCGGCAGAAGCATCTGTTGCTGCGGCTACGGCTTCCTACAATTCATCTTTAGAAAGTATCAAAGCGGCAGGTTTTAATATTAACAATGCGGTTGCTGGGTTAAAAGAAATGAATACCAGTCTCCAACGAACGTCCATTTTTGCCCCGATGGCTGGAATCCTATCCAAGCTAAGTGTCGAAAAAGGGGAAAGAGTAGTTGGTACCATCCAAATGGCGGGCACCGAAATGATGCGTATCTCAGATTTCTCGGTAATGGAATCCCAAGTAGATGTAAGTGAAACCAATGTCTTGCAAGTAAATATTGGCAACAAGGCAATTATTGAAATAGATGCCTATCCAGACCGTAAATTTACTGGTAAAATAACAGAAATAGGTAATTCTGCAAGCAACCTAAATGCGATTCAAATCAATGCTGACCAAGTGACCAACTTTACCGTTAAAATCGTAGTAGATCCATCCTCTTATCAAGATTTAATAAAACCAGGGCTACCTTTCCCTTTGCGTCCAGGCATGTCTTCAAGTGTAGAAATCTTCACGAAGGAATCCAATGACATTTTGGCCATACCGATTCAATCGGTCACTACACGTGAAAAAGAAGACAAAAAAGGCGCACTAAGCAATGATGATAAAATTGACGTCGTTGTATTCAAAGTATCAGGCGATACGGTAAGCCAACAAGTTGTAAAAACAGGGATTCAGGATGATGAATTTATTGAAATACGCTCTGGACTTCAAGAAGGTGATGAAGTTGTCAAAGGCCCCTACAACACTATCGTGCGAAAACTAGAGAACGGCTCAAAAATAAAAATTAAAGAAGAAAAGGAAAAGAAGAAAAAACGGTAACTGTTTATCTTTTGGTCCTTTGTCATTTCAAGTGGCTTTATTTCCTATTTTTGCTCAAAGGCTACTAACGTAGCGTTCAAAGAGCCTTCGGCGCTCAATAGGCTCTTTCGAG
>CAYTLX010000121.1:0-6470 GCA_964438645.1 uncultured Saprospiraceae bacterium
TTATTCAAAAAGGTGGTATCCGACAAAGTTAATAAGTAGGCTTTGACCGCTTCTTGTTCATGTGATGTCATATTAATCCCACCCTGATGGCTCATTAACGGGTCAAGAGTTGATGAGACCTTAACTCCACCGCCATAAAATTGCAGGACTTCATCTAGCGTTTCAAAGCGGCCATCGTGCATATAGGGAGCTGTAAACTCCACATTCCGCAAGGTAGGCGTCTTAAACTTGCCTATGTCCGAAGGATGGCCAGTCACCTTAAACAGCCCTTTATCTGCATCATGATTTTCGTCTAACCCGTTGTTATGGAACAAGTTATCCGTAAAAAGGATGCCACTATGACAATGAAAACAATCGCCCCTTTCGGAATTAAAAAGATCAAATCCTTCTTGTTCTAAATCGGTATAAAACACGCCCCCACCGATAACGGCCACTGCATCTGTTTTTGAATTTTTGGAGATTAGGGTTCGTTCAAATTGCGCGATGGCTTTGATGGTACGCTCTTTACTGATACCAGATGTTTTGAAGGCCTTGCGGAAAAGCTCCTGATAATCTGGATTATTTTTTAGCCTAGTGACAACATGAGCCCAGTCTGCATGCATCTCCAAAGGATCCACTACTGGAAAGGTGGCCTGATCTTCTACCCCATTGGCACGCCCATCCCAAAAAAGCTTATCCATCCAACCGACGTTAATGATTGGCATCGCATTACGTGTTCCTAATAAGCCGTCGATTCCTGTAGAAAAACGAGCTGGATCGGTAAAAGATTTTTGCTGAAAATGACATTCGGCGCAAGACTGTGTGCCATCCCCAGACAACATTGGCTCATAAAATAATTTACGCCCCAAATAGACCCCTTCTTGGGTCAATGGATTATCTTCGGGAATAGGCATCTTTGGAAATAAATAGGGATACTCCAAGGTAATTGGTGTCGGCTGGTACGGCTCTTCCACGGGAACAACTGGCTTAGGATCTTTGCAGCTCCACAGTAATAAAAACAAACCAAGCGCCAATAAGTATCTCATTATCAATAATTTATCCAACTAAAGACCTACAGCGGTCATTCATCTCAACTATTCCATACTCACTGAAAACACATTTTGACCGTTTTCGTTGGCCAAAATCTGAGCGGCCGTTTTATTCATAATCCCGCCATTCCAAGCTTCAAAATCCCAGTCATTGGGCTCATGAAACCACTTATCCAAATCCATTTTTATCGCAAGATGCTGTGTGGTCTCATCGACATTTAGGTCTATGATTTGATTGACGTCAATCGAATAATCCGCACCAAAAGAAGGGCCTAGGTGAAAAGCAAAACCTTTTTGTTCACCAGAGCCATTGACTTTATATTGTCCTTCAAACTTCATGTAATGATAATCGCCTGGGCCTAATTGTTCGGGCCAATACATATTTTGATTAGCGATGGTATTTTCCAAAAATCCAACGACATTGTCTGGTTTTTTGAATCCAAAAGTAAAAGTCAAAGCGGTATAGTGACCTGGCGGAACATCCATCGCAGCTATTTGTGCGGTAGAAGG
Organism: uncultured Saprospiraceae bacterium; assembly: GCA_964438645.1. GTDB lineage: Bacteria > Bacteroidota > Bacteroidia > Chitinophagales > Saprospiraceae > HyVt-613. The sequence goes on from CAYTLX010000121.1 coordinate 1,539, forward strand.
CACATCAATATTTCGTAGGTGTGCTTTTTTGACTTCGACAATAGTCCCATCTTCTTTGACCAAATTAATGTGTGTCAAGTAATAAACTAACTTCGTCAAGCTATAAGTATGGCCTACATTGGTAGTGTATTTTATGTCATCCTTTACCGCTTCATTATTTTTGACGTAAGTCTTAATATCAATCAATACATCTGCTGGTTTGGGGTCTCTCGGCTTGCAAGAAAAAAACAATATTATTGCAAAAGATGAAAAAAGCCCGATTTTGTAAGAAAATTTTAGCATTATGCGTGGTTTAGGGGTGAAAAAAGGGCATTTCACAGTGTGCTGCTAAGGTAAGCACTTCTATGCTAAGAATCAATTAGAAAAAAGATAATATGTATCATTTTCTCGAAAGACCCAACCAATTGGGGTTTGGCTTCGTGATAAGAGTGAAAATCATTTACTTTCGTAAAATACCCATCATGAAAAAATTATTACTTCTTTTATTACTGAATGGTCTATTTCTTGGATATGGCCAAAGCCAAAATACCACTCAAGATTTAACAGACTTTGAAGTTGGGATTCATTTTCTCAATAATAGCAGCACTTTAGAGGCCGAACCCGTAGGCGGCACTGCCCCATATACCTATCTATGGAGCAATGGTGAGACATCCCAAAACATTGATAATGTGACAGCTTCTACTGATTATTGTGTGACAGTTACGGATAGTGAAGGTAAATTAAGTATTCGTTGCACCAACTCTTCATATAGTGAATATTGTCAGACAAAATTTGCATTAATAAACAATACCCTATATCCCGTAATCTCAGGTACTCCTCCGTTTTCATATCTATGGTATGTCGATGGAGAAGAAGTGGGAACAACCGAAACCATCCCCTTCGAAACAGGAAAAGAATTCTGCCTAAAAACCACTAATCCGCTGAATTGTCACTCACAAAAATGCATAGGAACCTGTCAAACAAAGCTTGTCAAAATAGATGACAATACGTTGGTTCATGTTCAAGTGAATTCATTACAACCCGTTGTCGCCAGATGGCTAAGTAACGGAGAAGTGATTGGTAACACAGACACTCTAAATGTCGATTTATCCAGCTATGAAGCATGTGGGATTGTTGCGATTGACACTTTTGCTAGTCTCTGTAACTTCAATCCTATATACTATGGGGGTGGCTTTTCATCAGGGCTAGATATAGATACTGTACAGCACACAATTGTTGCCCAAGAACATGGCGGTATCCCCCCCTATACCTATTTATGGAGTGACGGCACAACGATGAAATCAATAAGCTACCTTCCCCAAAGCGAATATTGTGTAACCATTACGGATGCAACCGGAGCAACAACCACGTCCTGCAAAGTAAATAATATGTATATAGGCAACCTATCATTCAGCGAACAAGTTCAAATTGATAATTTTTTACTCAACCATCCCAACATCACAACCATTCATGGAGATGTTACTATTTTTAATTGGCAAAATGTCCCAAAAATAACAAATGTAAATGGACTTGCAAACATTACAAAAATAACAGGGCGTCTGTACATCGGGAAAATTGGAAACCTAAGTGGATTTTCCAACCTAGAACACGTTGGCGCTTTAACTTTAAGATTTTTGCCCCAATCTAATTTAAATAGTTTTTCCTCCCTTACTACCGTTCAATCTCAACTAAGAATTTCAAATAATGAATTTTTAACAAGCTTAAATGGACTTCATCATCTTACCCATGTTGAAAAATTAATAATTACTCAAAACTCAAAATTGAAAAACCTTACTGCCCTATGGGCTTTAACAAGTATTCGTACCATCAGGATCACCAACAACCCCAAGCTATCTAGTCTGCTAGGATTAAACAACTTGAGCACTATTTCATGTGGATTATATATAGAACATAATGAATTACTTTCCAGTTGCGAGCTTTGCAATTTAACAGATTTTACTGTTAATTTTGTAGTTGCCGATAACGCAATAGGCTGCACATCCTTGGAAGACATCGCTTGTGGAAATATAATTTCGGGTACAGTCTATTATGACTTTAATCAGAACCAACAAAAGGATGCCAATGACTATGGAGTACCCAATCAAAAGATTTGGGTTAGTAATCCTGGGTACTATGTATTTACGGATGATTTGGGCAAATACTATCAATATAGCACTACAGGAACCTATAATATTGCTTGGGAACCCAATCCTGATTGGCAATTAACCACTAATCCCAGTGAATATACAATCAATTTTATCAATGGAAATTCGTCCCTTCATAATGACTTTGGTATTTATCCAACTTCAGAAAAGCACAGCCTTACATCAACTATCACATCTAGCCTAATTCGATGCAATGAAGATGCCAGCTTTTTTATGGCTGTTACAAATGATGGAACCTACAAAGAAACTGGCCATGTTAGCCTAAACTATACGCCAAATATCTCCTTGGTAGCAGCCTACCCACCTCCAACTAATATAAACACCACAAATCATACGATGTCATGGAATTATGATAATCTTTACCCTTTTCAAACAGAAAAATTTCATATCGTTTTCCATATACCTATGACACAACCAGTCACCTTAATTGATACGGTTTATAGAGACTCCCTCTCTACTGATGTGGTTGCTAATAAGAGTAGCTATTCAAGCCTAATCACTTGCGCCTACGACCCCAACGATAAGCAAGTCAACCCGATCGGTATCAACAATGAGCACTTTACCCAAAAAAATCAAAATCTTACCTACACTGTTAGGTTTCAAAATACAGGCACATCCTATGCGAAGGATGTCATCATACGAGACACTCTTGACCCCAACCTTGATTGGAGTAGCTTTAGGCTCAGAGATTTTAGCCATAAAGTCCAGACATCTATTTCAACAGATGGACTCTTGACCTTCACTTTCAAAAATATCTATTTGGTTGACAGTATTGAAGATTTTGAATCCAGTCAGGGGTTTGTCACCTATACCATTTCCCCCAAGGAAAACCTTTCAGAAAATACGGTCATCTCAAATACTGCCTATATTTACTTTGACTTCAACCCCGCAATTCTGACCAATACAACCATTAATACTTTGGTCTCCTTATTACCAGTCACAACGAAAAGCATTCCCGACCCATTGTCTTTTGTGCTCTACCCCAACCCAACTTCCAATAAATTCAATATATTAATAGACAAAAGCACCATTAATCGGGTCTTGGTCATGGAGACTATAGACCTTGCGGGAAAAGTCATCTCACACCAGCCTATTAAAAACCAAAGTGCTAGGACATTTTCCGTTGACCATTTACAGAAAGGAATGTACTTTATTAGCCTAAAAGACCAAAAAACAGGGGCCATCCTTCACACTGAAAAGTTAGTGATTAATTAATTTTTAAATCATAACGCAATTGTATGTTCCCAGTGGCTTATGCGACTGGGAACTTTTGCCAATATAATAACCATAGACAAAAAACTACATAAGGCCTGTGCTAAAGGAAATCGGAAAGCACAATATCAACTGTACAAGATGTATTTTGATGTACTTATGGGCGTAGCTATGCGCTATAAATCCAACCCCGAAGATGCACGAGTATTAGTCAACCAAGGATTTTTGAAAATTTTTGACAATCTGGAAAAATATACTTTCCAAGGCTCTTTTGATGCATGGATTCGGCGCATTATGATTAATACCTTGATTGATGACTTTCGTCAAATCCAAATAGAACGAGAACGTATTGAACATACAGACTTTTCAGACTTAAATGGTGTCGTTTATGGTTTTGACTTTAATGAAGCCGAACAATTATTAAATGTAGAACAATTAGAAGCCATGATTCACCTATTGCCTCCTATGACCAAAAACGTTTTTAATCTGTATGCTATTGATGGCTATAAGCATCGAGAGATTGCAGCCCTTTTTAGTATTTCGATTGGCACTTCAAAATGGCATTTGTCAGAAGCACGTAAGAAACTAATCACAATGATTCAAAACAACATGACTCCAACCCTTTCCTCCCTACAAAAAGGAAAATCATGAGAAATAAACTCGATCAATTTTTTAGACGCAAGTTACAAAATCGCCCAGTTGATTTTAAGGAATCTTATTGGGACGAAATGGAACAATTGCTTCCGCAAAAGAAAAAAAAGCGACGTGGTGCAATCTGGCTTTGGGCTGGGCTGCTGTTTATGGGCGCTACGGTGACCTATTGGACTATGGAAACATCCGCATCGGGCACAAAAAAACAACCATCTACCATTTCATTGCTAAAAACTACAATTAGCACAAAAACTAAAACTGTTTTAATACCAACACAAACACCTAACAATCAACACATTACAAGAGAAAAGACGCCAAAAAGCACAAAAAAAACACTCAAAATTTCTCCCAAGACCGCACCAATATCTCCTAAGCCTATCCTCTTAGTCACGGAACCATTTGCACAAAAAAGAAAAAAGCAAATGGACGTGACATCAAAAAAGCATCGCGAATTAACCAAACCATTTGCGGAAGCTACCCCAACAACTATCCACTCACAAAAAACAAATAAAGAAAAAATAAAAGCAAATACTCAAACGCTAAAACCTGCAAATACCAATGCAATGAGCCATGCGTTTTCCGCTGCCGATAAGCTACCGACAATAAAACCAACTCCACTAGGTAATGATGTCAATTTGAACCAATCCAAAGTAATTTCACGCATAGTACGTCGTTGGCAATTGGGTCTCCTTATCGAAAGATCACTAAACTCAGATCAACCCTCTTGGCAATCAGGGTGCAAAATCTCTTACCAAATCACTCCTAGCTTATCCCTTGGAGCAGAAATAAAGTACTTATATCAGACGGGGAAATTTACGCCTACGACTTATCGTTTGGACACCACTTTTAGTTTTGGACACAACAGGCTAAGCACAGAGCTACTCCCGACGAGTCAACATTTTGTGGCCACACCCATTTATCTTAG
>CAYTLX010000122.1:0-6444 GCA_964438645.1 uncultured Saprospiraceae bacterium
CAATCAAGTAAACGGCTCCCGCCCTAGTCAAAACTAAGGGCGGAGTGCGTCTCTCACATCACCGTACATTCGGTTCTACGGCGGTTCATTCCATGTTCGATGCCTAATCGGATTAAGTTTTTCCTTTTCCTGTCGGGTTTCTTCCCGTTGTGCTAGGTGCAGGAGTCTGTTCCTTAGCCATTCCTCTAAGCTTTTAGTCCTTTCACGCCCTTTTTCAATGAATAATCATCAAATATTTTGCGGCAATTGAATAATTTAGGAGTAGGTAGCAAAAAAAGAAGCGCAATGTTTGTTTTCTAATTATTTTCCACTTACCTTTGCAATCCCTTAGTAAGTAAGGGGTTTATATCGCGGGGTGGAGCAGTTGGTAGCTCGTCGGGCTCATAACCCGAAGGTCGTTGGTTCAAGTCCAGCCCCCGCTACTACAAAAACCTTGATAATCAATTGATTATCAAGGTTTTTTTTTGCTTTTGACGTAATTGGAATAATTTTAGCAGCAACAGATAATATGTCTATTTATCTATTTTCTAGTATAATCATTTTTGGCCTATTTATTTCCTTCCGAATAACCGAAAGGGAAAAGAAGGAGTCTGACTCCAATGGGGGGTGCGTTTTTTATGGCATTGTAACCCTTATTTATGAAGCTCTTTTGCTTTTGTCCCTTGGCACCTTAGCGCTTGCAGGAAGTGGACTGTATCGAAATCTGGTTTATCCCTCCTATCAAGCCAAAGTAATAGATCAATCTTCTTACGTTGAAGAAGACGATGATGGCAGTCACTTAATGTACACTCCAATTGTTGAATTTACTCCAACTGGCCAAGTAGAACCAATACGTGCCAAACTAGATATCTCTTCGGGGGGTGAGTACAAAATAGGAGAAAGCCACAGAGTCGTATACAATCCCAAGACAGGAGATGTCTACTCCGGGGCTACAAGCACCATTCTCCTGCAATTTTTCGGGTTACTCATGGGTTTATTTATGTTCAGCTTGGTTGTATATGGGTTTAGCTATGCCTTTTACCTTCCGTTGCCATTTACCATAGGAGATATTATTAAAATAGGTTTAATATATATCTTTGTACCTATCGGTATGATTGGTATGGACGTGGGATTAATATATTATGTCTATCAACGCATATTCTTAAATACTCGAGCAAACGATCCACTTTGGCCCTTAATCATAAGCATCTTTTTTAGTCTAGCGCTATCGCTGACCATCTATTCGTTGATTTCCCAACTTATTAAGAGCGGAAAACTTAAAGAAATTTTTATTAAATCTGAGTAACTTACTTGAAGTGCGATACTTAAAAAAGCCCGTAATTATTGGCATTATCAGCTTTTAGCGAAAAATAGCTTAAGAAAGCTTGTCCCTGCTTGACATTTTGGATTAGATTTATTTTTCACAGGAAAATAGCCAAGGTTTTGCAAACCCTTGACCTTTTACCCTTTATCTTTTACCCATTTAAATAACTTATAACTCCAACAAAACAAATCCTTTCTCTACGGATGTACCGACTTCGACATTGACTTTCGTAATCACACCGTCGATAGGCGCCTTGATGATGTTCTCCATTTTCATGGCTTCAAGAATTAATAAAGGATCGCCTTTCTGGAAAGAATCGCCTTCATTGACATTAATTTTTAGTACTAGACCAGGCATCGGTGCTTTAATGTCTTTGACTTCAACTACCACTTCTTTGCTCAAGCCCATCCGCTCTATAAGCTGCGCATAACGATCATCAATAGCTATATCAAATGCTTCTCCGTTGACTGTTAACTGCATCCTACGATTAGGATAATCCATCGAAATCAATTCGATATGATAAGAAATTCCGTCCTGAAGTATTTGCCAATGGGTCTTATCTAGAGAAACAATATCTAATTCACTCAAGCGGTCTGGGAGCACTTCAAAAGATCGATTATCGTTGACTTTAATTACAAAAGGATTAGACATTGTGTTTAAAATTTCCGCATTAGGCTAGTACCCAAAAGGCTACCCAAAGGCATTAGAAGGCTAGACAAATTCATTTTCGTCTATTAAGAAGGCAAATTTATCTAACAAATACAACAAATCCATTTTTTTTGCCGACTTTTATGTCGAAAAGGGCAAATAACCACCAAATCAACCTAAGATGGAAACCATCGACATCCTAAAAATGGCTTACGGCAATGTACGAAGCAATCTGCTACGTAGCCTTTTGACGATTGCCATTATTGCCATAGGCATCATGGCTTTGGTTGGCATTTTGACGGCTTTGGATGGCATCACTTATGCTTTGAGTGATAGTTTTTCGGGTCTCGGGGCCAACTCCTTCGAAATTGCCCAGAAAATAGAAAAAGGCAATGGGCCACATGGACGTAGAGTCGGAGATCCCATTTCGTATCAACAAGCCACGTCATTCAAAAAAAGATACCGTGTGAATGCGAGAGTATCACTTTCTATGCATTGTACATCTGGCGCAACAGCTAAATACAAAGGAAAAACCACCAACCCGAATGTAAATGTTCAGGGTATCGATGAAAATTACCTTTATGTCAATGGTCAATCCTTAGCCACTGGACGGCTCTTCTCCATGTCCGAAATAGAAAATGGCAGCCATAAAGCCCTAATTGGAAAAAATATCGTCAAAGATTTATTTGATGGAAAAAATGACCGAGCACTAGGAAACTACATCACAGTCAGCGATTTAAAATACAAGGTAATAGGTATTATCGCATCAAAAGGCGAAGGAATGGGGGGCGGTGGCGACCAAATTGTCATGGTGCCCTTATCCGTAGGAAAAATGGTCTATGGAGACCCTAGGAGTGGCTACAAAGTAGTGGTTCGTGGAAGTGAAATTCAAGATATGGATAATGCCATTGCGGAAGCTCAAGGGCTTTTTCGGCAAGTTCGGCGTCTCCGCGTAGGAGATAAAAATGACTTTGAAATTAGAAAAGCGGACGCCATGATTGCCATGCTAGAAGAAAATACTTCTACACTCCGTACCGCCACCATTTCCATCGGTCTAATCACTTTACTTGGTGCCGCCATTGGGCTCATGAACATCATGCTCGTCTCTGTAACAGAACGAACCAAAGAAATCGGCATCAATAAAGCTTTAGGTGCCCGCAAATCCGACATCCGCAAAGTTTTTTTGGCGGAAGCACTACTCATCGGTCAAATCGGTGGGCTTGTAGGCATTTTCCTAGGAATTATTGTAGGCAATATTATTCCCCAAAAAATGGGCGGCCATTTCTATATGCCTTGGGGATGGCTTGCCTTGGGCGTTGCCCTTTGCATTTTGGTAGGTGTGGCGTCTGGCTACTACCCTGCCAAGAAAGCGGCTAACCTAGACCCTATTGATGCCTTGCGGTATGAGTAAGCAGCGTTAACGGGACAACCGTTCAACAATTGAGTCCACTCCGAAAAGTCAATATACATTTTTGTTTGGAGATTCCACAAAATTTTATTCTGCAGGCTCCTATTTCAACAATGATTTCAGGCTGGTTTCAATTGCACGATTGCACAATTGAACAAAATAAAATTTTGCTCCATTCCTTTAACTATCGGCAAGAATGGCTTTTCAGAGCAGGCTCAACAATTTAACAATTTAATCTAGCTCATCCAAAGTTTTAATAACTCCGTCACCGCCATTAGATTTAATTTTTTTCAAGAAGCTTTTTGCGGAAGCCTTGCTATTAAATTTTCCGAGCATCACTCGATAGACAATTCGGTCTCCTAGGTTCGCAATATGCACTAGCATTGGTTTGCCATTATATTCTTCTTTAAGGATAGCCGTTTGTTGCAAAACATTGGCATAGTCGGCATACACCCCTACTTGTACGGAATAACCCGTCGCAGTTGCTCTCTCGACATCAAACTTAAACAAACCACCAGCGGCAGCATTCGTTTTCTTCTTTTTAGTAGGCTTTTTTGCTGGCGCAGAATTATGATTCACCTTAGGTTTTGGCGTATAAGTCTTGGTAGGCTCTGGCTTTTTGACGGGTGTAGTTATCGTCACCTTGCGGTTAAAAGACTTATTGTGTTTTTTGAGTAATGCCAGCATTCTATTGGGCGAAAGCGCTTCTTCTACCCTTTCAAGCAGCTCTCCTTTAGAGTTAAAAACTAAGGTAGTGGGTAAAACTTTGATGTTATATTGCTGTTTATAAGCAATTCCATCAAAATCATCGACGTCCACTTTAACGGGAACGTAGTACTTTTTGACATAATTGATGACACTAGGGTCTTCGAAGGTCGTTTCATCCATTAAGCGGCAAGGCATACACCAAGTCGCATAAAAATCAACAAAATACAACTTGCCTTCACGTCCAGCAGTTTCTTTGGCTTTGTAAACACCCCCATCAATAAAGGGGACTTTGGCGGCATAGGTCATAGAGACAGTGCCTAAAAATAGGAGAGACAAAAGAAAAGTTCTCATAGGGTTTCATTTAGTTGCTTTCTAGGACATACGCACTCAAGCATATACTCCAAAAAGCGGCGGTTATTTCACATGGTTTCACAAAAATAAGAAAAAAACTATATAGCTAAGTCCTTTATTTTCATGCAATTTAATAATAATTCAGATAATTTGCAAATATGATGCCATAAAACCATGTAACAAGCTGACAATCAATACATAACAAATTATTCACATGTGTTGAGATTTTGGTTTCGGTGATTGATTTGGCTCAACATTCTCTCCGCAAGCTACGACCTTAGCGAATCTGTATCCGGCAAACCAACATCCATGGTTACCGCAAAACACCGCTGAGCCCCACCCTTGGAGCGCAATCCTTACTCGTAGATACATTCTAAATTAAGGTCAGCGCAGTGAAGGTGTCAGTATCCAGCAACCCACAAACAAGAAAAAACCTTAGTTTTATTGCCCAAAGTCTTAATTCCTGAAAGAAAATGCCGTACCTTCGTCCTGATTTTTGAATAAAACGTAACAATTACATGGCAACAACTGCAGATATTCGCAATGGATTATGTCTTGAACTAAACGGCGATACTTACGCTGTTTTAGAATTTTTGAAATTTCAAACGGGACGTGGCCCTGCTTTCGTAAGAACCAAGTTAAAAAGCTTGTCTTCGGGCAAGGTCGTCGATCATACCTTCAAATCAGGTCATAAAATCGAAGAAGTCCGTGTCGAAAGACGTAAATATCAATACCTTTACGAAGATGATATGGGCCTTCACTTAATGGATCAAGAAACTTATGACCAAACTAGTGTGGCGAAAGAAATGGTCGCCAACTCCAACCTACTGAAGGAAGGAGATGTCGTGGATGTTCTATTTCATTCTGTAAAGGAAATCCCATTGACGGTAGAATTGCCGCAGTATGTTGTCCTAGAAGTCACCTATTCGGAGCCAGGGATTAAAGGCGACACCGCCAACAATGCCTTAAAAAAGGCCAAAGTGGAAACAGGGGCGACCATAATGGTGCCGTTATTTGTCAACCAGGGCGATTTTATCAGAATTGATACCGCTACTGGAAATTACATGGAAAGAGTAAAAAAATAACCCAAAATGAATATCAAGGAAATCAAAGAATTGCTAAAACTCATCGACGAGTCCAGTTTAACTGAATTCAAATTGGAGACAGATGATGTTAAGCTGACGGTACGAACTAAAGATTATCACGAGCGCAGCAAGACCACTTTCATTCATGCACAGCCAGATCCCATGATGGTCGCTCCTGCAACACCTGCCGCCAATGTGGCTCCTGTAGCCGCTAGCGCACCTAGTACCGAAGAGCCTACGGTTGACTATCTAGAAATTCGCTCTCCTATTGTTGGTACTTTTTATAGAGCATCGGCACCAGATAAACCACAATTTGTAAAGGTCGGAGATAGTGTAGCCAAAGGGGATGTCGTTTGTATCGTTGAAGCGATGAAGCTATTCAATGACATAGAATCCGAAGTGTCTGGAAAGATAGTCAAAGTCATGGTGGATGATGCTTCTCCCGTTGAATATGACCAAGTATTATTCTTAGTTGATCCCAACGGATAAAATACCCAACTTGCTAGCTAAGATTACCAAACGAAAAACAACACGATGTTCAATAAGATATTAATAGCGAATAGGGGGGAGATTGCTTTGCGCATCATACGTACCTGTCGTGAAATGGGAATCAAAACGGTATCTGTTTATTCGACGGCAGATAAAGACAGCTTACATGTTCGTTTTGCGGACGAATCGGTCTGTATCGGGCCACCAAGCTCTGCCGAATCCTATCTCAACATACCGCGCATCATGGCAGCGGTAGAGATCACCAATGCCGATGCGATTCATCCCGGGTACGGATTCCTTGCGGAAAATATTGAATTTGCGAAGATTTGTGAGCAGTATGGCGTCAAGTTTATTGGCCCTACTTCTAAGCAAATGGCTAAGATGGGCGACAAAATCTCCGCCAAGGCAACCATGATAAAAGCAGGTGTACCAGTAGTGCCTGGCTCCGAAGG
>CAYTLX010000123.1:0-6438 GCA_964438645.1 uncultured Saprospiraceae bacterium
ATTAGCTCTTAGCATCCACCAACATCGCTTCATGACTATAAGTCCTAAAGTCCACTGGCGTCACACCTGACACCCCAGGCTCTTGCATATAAACCCCATAAATAATGTCCACTGCGGCCATTGTCTGCTTGTTGTGTGTAATGATGATGAATTGAGAGTCTTTCGAGAATTTTTTGATAATTCGGTTAAATTTATCAATATTAGCATCATCTAAAGGCGCATCTACTTCATCAAAAATACAAAATGGCGCGGGCTTTAATAGATATAACGAAAAGAGTAAAGCGGTAGCCGTTAAAGTCTTTTCTCCACCTGACAACAAGCTGATAGACTGGGGCTTTTTCCCTTTTGGCTTGGCTATAATCTTAATTTTGGATTCCAATGGTGTATCTGGAAGATCCAGTTTCAAGTCACAATCATCGCCTTCCGAAAATAGACTTTGGAATACTTCCTTAAAGTTTTTGCGTACTTGCTCAAACGCATTCATAAATTGGATGGTTGCGGTGTCATCAATTTCTTGAATAGTCGCCAATAACGAGTCCTTCGCATCCAAAACATCTTGTCGTTGTACAAAAATAGTATCGTATCTCTCTTTGATTTCGTTGAAAGCTTCGATGGCCATTGGATTGATTTCGCCAAACCTATCCAAGCGCCCTTTCTGTTTATTGACTTCTTCTTGAATCTTTGCTAAATCTAGCCCTTCTGGGACTTCCATGCTAAATAACTCATCCCGACCCACTCCAAACTCAATCTCTATCCGCTCCGTGATAGAAGCCATATCCAACTTTAATTCATTGAATTTTTCCTTCAAATCCGTCACCAAAGACAGGGTTTCTTGACGCTTTTTAAAATTATCTCGTACTTCTTCTTCGAGTTCATTGATTTCTCCACGAGAGCGATGCCATATTTGCTCCGCTTCATTTAGATAGGATTCCTTTTCTTTTTTGGTGGCGTAGTCTTGCGACAAACGATCTTGGAGTGTCGTAATGGTCTCCATGATAGAAGCCACTTCCGTATCTGTTTGCGAAAGCGTCTTAGATGTTTGCATCAAGTGATCACTCGTCTCCTTATATTGGTTTTTGCGGAAAGTCAACTCACGATCCAATGCAGCCACTCTATTTTGCTGTTGGATAAAGGCAATATTCTTTTGGTTATACCTTTCGGAAGTCATGGCCAACGCATTGGCTACTTCGCGAAAGCCATCATCCGCAGTTTGGAGTTCATTTTTAAATTGGCGGTATTCTTCTTGAGCAATTGCTAACTCACCTTCAAGGTCTTTATTGACTTGCGTCAAATGCTCAATATAATCTTGGGATTCACCCGCTTTTTGACCAAAATTAGAGACAAAAGACTCAATATTTTCCAATCTAGTCGCAAAACTAATGCGTTGATGCGAAAGGTTGTTGATTTGTTTCGTTTGAATATTGATGTCTTGGCGGTTGTCTTCAGCGTGCTGACGCTTGATTTCCTTTTGGATTTTTTCGACCTTCTCCTGTTGGTTTTTAATCTTCTTTTCTAGCTTAGCTAACTTGGCTTCTAATACTTCAAGATTCTTCCGACGCCCGATTTTTTTCCCTTCAAATAAACCGACGCTTCCCCCCGAAATATTGTTTCCTTTGCTAATAAAGCTTCCAGATTGCTCAATAAAAGTACATTCAGGATGCTTTTTGCGGAGCTCGAGAGCCGATTCATGATCCTTGACGATATAGGCATTAAATAGCAGCTTCTCGACCAAAGGTTGATATTGTAGCTCGATTTGTAGTAGTGAAGCGGCTTCCGTCGCTCCTTTTATCGTTTTGACTTTGCCTTTTTCTGATTTTAGCTCATCCAAAATAAAGAAACTTGCTTTTCCTTTTTGTGAGCGTTGGAGTAGGGTGATGGCTTGTTGGGCATCATCATAAGTCGGCACCAAATAATGATTCAGGTAGGGCTTCAAATAATTTTCGATAGCCACTCGATAAGACTCTTCACAAAAGATAATATCCGTCAACAAAGGAATATTGCTAATGGATGTCTTACTTTTTTTCAAAAATTTAATGGAAGCAGGGAAGCCTTCTAGATTTTCGACCATGGATTTGGTCAGCTTATATTCGTTTTGAATAGCATCAAATTCCCTTTGCTCCTTGACCAAATCCGCCTTGGTTTCTTCCAACTGCTCCTTTAGTTTTTCGAGTAGTGCCTGACGTTTTTCTTCACTTTTGGTTAATTTATCGACTTCTTTCTCTGCTTTCGCAATTTGCTCATTGATGAGTTTTAATTCCTTTTGGAGTGTTTTTCCTTCATCCGTTTTGGCTTCGATGTCGCTAGAATTTTGGTCCAAATCCTTGCGCAAAACTTCGATTTGATTGGTATTGATGGCCTTTTTCTTCTCTAATTCATAGAGATTGCGTTCAAGTTCTTGCTGTCTTTCGACAAATTCATCCATGCCTTCTTGTAGAGCTCCATGACTTTGCTGTACTTTCTTGAGCTCTGCATCCAAGGTTCCCATCTCTTCCTTCAGTTGTTTCTCTATGACCAATTGCTCTTCTAGGGCTTTTTCATCACGGGCAATGTCTTCTTGGAGAGTGGTAATTCTATTTTCGGCATTGGCAATTTGGCGTTCATGCCTAGAATGGTTTTCACGAATAAAGCTTAAGCGTTGCTCCGCCATTTGCTTTTCGTTTTCCATTTTTCGTATTCCTGAAAGGAACTCATTGGCATCTCTTTGGATTTCCGAAAGGTCCGCTTCTTTATCTACTTGTTCTTTACGCAATTGCGCAAGCTTCGCTTCTAAGGTTTTTTCTTGAGCTTCGACCGTAATCAGCGCATCACTCTCTTTTTGGATTTTCTGCTCTAAATCCTTAAAAATATCCTTAGATTTTGATGCACGCATGACCGCCAAATGAATACTATTGGTCTTATAAGCTTCCTTGATGTCATAAAAACGCTGTGTCCGCTTGGCTTGACGCTCCAAGGTTTTCATATTACCTTCTATCTCAAAAAGTAAGTCATCTATCCGCGATAAATCTTCTTCTGTACTCTTTAACTTGTTGAGTGTCTGCTTCTTACGTGTTTTGTACTTAGAGATACCCGCAGCTTGCTCAAACATCATCTGCCGCGAGTTATTGTTATCCATCAATAAGTCATCGACCATGGAAAGCGAGATGATCGCATAGGAGTTAGAGCCGATACCCGAGTCCAAAAACAAGGAATTGATGTCCTTCAATCGGCATTTTACATCATTCAGGCGGTACTCGCTATCCCCGCTACTATACAGGATACGGGTGATGGTAACGGTCTGATACTCAGTGGGTAAGATGTTCTTGGTATTCTCCAAAGTCAATGAAACGGAAGCCATCCCAGATGATTTCCGTTTTTTGGTTCCATTGAAGATTACCGACGTCATTTTGTCTAGACGTAGGTCTTTACTTTTTTGTTCCCCCAGCACCCAGCGGATGGAATCTACTATATTGGATTTTCCAGACCCATTAGGCCCGATGATGCCGATGACATCTTCCGAAAAATTAATCACGGTGTCATTCGCAAAACTCTTAAATCCCTTTATTTTTAGGCTTGTTAATCGCATAGTCGGCAAAAGTACAGCTTTTTGAGTTTTCTGCCAAGTTTTTTTACCACTTTTGGAAAGTTCTAAACCAAAAGTTAAAACTCCATCCGCAAGCGCACATTCAAGCGCCTAGAAGACAAGTGGTTAGGCACGGCATACTGCCGTTTAAATATTGTTTTTATCCAAGTATAAGAAGCGACATTCGACACTTTCATCATGTTAAACACTTCAAAACTTAGCCAAGTACTTCGACTAAATCGCAAGGGATGTTTGGGGCGCTTGGCGGCTCTGCTTTCATCCCACAACAAAAAAGCAAACCCCATGTCCACACGGTGATAGGCTTTGTAGCGATAAGGGTTTCTATAACGGATATTATTGTCTTTTATACCGAAAGGCAGACCTGAACCTATGGATAGATTCATGTGCATCTTGACATTTTTATTATTCTTTAGATAGTCTTGAAAAAACATGGATAGATTCATAAATTGATCCGTAGGGCGGGGAACATCTTTGACAAAAATGGAGTCTGGATTGCCTAGCTCCCGTTTGTAATGCACCACACCATCTAAGGCTTCTCTAGCACGAAGAAAGGAAAGGTTTATCCAAGATTCTGCATCGGGTACAAACTCCCCATTAATCCGCAAATCAAGCCCCGTTACGTAGCCGACCGCATTGTTTTTTCCAGCATAGCGAATCCGTACATTATCTTGATCATAGGCGACCAAATCCCAGAGCTTTTTATAGTAGGCTTCGGTCGTAAATCGAAATTTCTTGGGCACTCTTTTTCCTGCAAAGAAATCCCAAGTGAAACCACCGACAAAATGCAGAGATTTTTGCGCAAGCACACTCGTATTAACTACCCCAAAATTATTACGCATCTCTCTATAAAATGGGGGCTGATAATACATTCCCACCGCAAAACGGTAACTAATATCTCTTTTTCCCCGCAAGGGCTTATACGTCAACTGCGCTCGGGGAGTAATGAATGGCTCTTTGTTGGTATCCCAATATCCTGCACGTACTCCTGCGACAATCTTAAACTCTCTAACACTATCCTTCCGTACTGTGTAAGCATCTTGAACATAAGCAGAATAACGCATCGAAACCAAGTGATTTCGTGACTTCAAAACACTGCTCAATAACAAAGAATCTTTATTGTAGGGTAGAGAGTACAACGCCGAATCCAGCCGCTCCCATTCGTTTAACTTATCGGCAATATCTTCGCTTTGTGCTTTGACACCCCATTGAACAAAATGGTTTCTTGATGCATCATTTTTATCTTCTAATTGAATTTCTAGACCGCCCTTATGGGCAAAATTTGTGACATTACTTTGTAGGTGGTTACGGGCATAAGAATGCTGGGTGCCTGCGCCCAAAATGGACACAAATTCGCCTTCTGTCTCGCTGCCCAATTGTGTGTCAACCTGCCCCAATAAGTACCGACCTTGGATGTCGAATCGCTCAAATTCATCACTCTGATAGGAAGATACCAAGAACTTTAAGAAGTAGGGGTTGTGCTTGGTGTTGGACAAATAAGTGACGGAAGTGCCCCCAAAAGCAGTTGTGAATTGATCGTTTTCGCCACCTTCAAAAACGGAGTAAAGCTTCAAAGCAAAATTAACTAATCCAAAACTGGTGCTTCGAGATTGTGGCGTGAATTGATAGATGTTTTTATTATAATTTCCTAATGCCGCCCACTGCCAATGGGGATTAAAATCATAGGTTAGGTGCGCTTGTACATCGGTAAAACTAGGCAAATATTCGCCTTCTACATCCAAGGTCGAAAGCAAATATTTGGTCGTTTTATAGCGCGCACCAAGCAAATATCTAAACTTCTTTTTTTTGCTAGACCCTTCAATATGTGCCGATCCACCCAAAAAACTAAGCCCAACAGATGCACGTAGAGAGTCGGGACGCTTATAATGAATATCCAATACGGAAGATAATTTGTCCCCAAATCTAGGCTGAAATCCACCTGACGAAAAGTAAATGTCTTTGACCAAATCAATATTAGGAAACGTCAAGCCTTCTTGCTGGCCAGAGCGAATGAGTTGTGGACGATAAATCTCAAAGTCATTGACATAGACTAAATTTTCATCATAATTACCGCCCCGTACATTGTATTGGGAGCTCAATTCACCGCCAGAACCGCTGCTTACCCCTAGTCCAATACTGGGTAGTACCGCTTCTAAGTTGCCCGAAGCATTGGGCATACGGATGAGTTTTGAAGCATCTTCTCGCACCATGCCAGGCGTCTCAATTTTGCTTTCCTTGACGATGACTTCGATGTTTGACTCTTCCAAAACAAGCTCAAAGTCCAACTTCTTTTGCTCTCCTGGACGCATCGACTGCACCACAAATCGCCCTCCTTTATAGCCAGCTCTGGAAATAATTAGGGTGTGGGGTTTATTGGCTTCTAAACTTAATGAATATTTTCCATTAATGTCCGTTTGTGCGGAGTTAGAAGTACTCTCGACATAAATGGTGGCAAATTCGACTGGTGCTTCTGTCAAATAATCAATGACTTGCCCATAAATCGTGATGGTTAGCCCTTCTTGGGCTTGCGCCAAAAAGCTTGGGAGCAAAAGAAATACCGCTGTAAAAAAACGTAAAAAATGACTCATTTATAAGTAGTTGTGTGGCTTTCGCAAAATGGAATGTCAAAGAAAGACAATTTAGAACGAATAAAAGCCTTTTGTGGTGCATATTTTATTTTGATTGCAGGATTTAGTTGGTTGGCCGTTTGTAATGGGTTTTCATTTTTCAATGGTTCGGTAAAAAAATAAACTTTGCAGTTCGATTTTTTGCCTCGCCTATCAGTTTGCTATTCAAAAACGAAAAAAGCCAGTAATCGAGCTCCCGAAGCTCAAACAGAATGAACGACCGATCCCGCAGGG
>CAYTLX010000124.1:0-5164 GCA_964438645.1 uncultured Saprospiraceae bacterium
CAATTGAAAAACAGCAAAAACACTCAAAAGCCCCAATAAAAACATGATGCCAGCGCTTGCTCTAGCATCCCGCTCATTAATGACCTTGTTTTCATAGCCATCGACCTGCTGTCCGAAATTAAAAAATATTGCCATAACTATTTGTTTTTCAAGGAAGTAGTCTTATACCCCGCTTCTTTAATTGCTGTCGTAATGGTCAAAAAGTCCGTCTGCGTCGAATCATATTTTATGATTGCATCATCATCTGAAGACGATGCTTTTACACTGACGACTCCCTTTATTTTGGAGACTTGGTCTTCCAAGGTAACTTCGCACCCGACGCATGTCATCCCTTCTACACCGATACATTTTTTGGCAATATTCGACTTTTTAATGACGATTTTTTGGGTATTCGTGGGTGACGACAAACAAGCTGCTAGACCCAGCCCAAGAAATATTTGGCTACGGGATAAAGCCCGTAGTACTTTTTTGACATCCAACTCCTTTGAGTTAAATGTACTTTTTCAACCGAAAGGAAAATTTAAGTCTTTTGCCTTCCCTTAGAATGACTACTTTTATTTTTCGGCCTTCTTTTTTCATTAGTTT
Organism: uncultured Saprospiraceae bacterium; assembly: GCA_964438645.1. GTDB lineage: Bacteria > Bacteroidota > Bacteroidia > Chitinophagales > Saprospiraceae > HyVt-613. Next base: position 586 of record CAYTLX010000124.1, read on the forward strand.
ATTGGTTACGCTCGAAACATCCCAAAACAGCGCTGGAAAACCATTGATTTTCAAAATAATATCCCCCGCTTGCAAGCCTGCTTTGGCGGCCGGTGTACCTTCTAATATGTGGGCGATGGACAGCTGATTTAAGAAAGGGCCCGAAGCAATAACAGACATTCCTGATTTATCGACCTTCATTCGCCTAATTTTCTTGCGATAGGGCTTTAAAAACAGTTTACGATTGGGGTAATCAATAAGCACATTGTACATGGATAATATTCGATTTCCGACAATTCCATTTTTTGCGGAAGCATCCAATCGGGTTGAATCCGCCATCTCTTGATAATGAATAACGGGAGAAGATAATTCTAAGGAAGCTAATTCAATACGATTGACCCGCCCCATATATCCTTTTAGGCTTCCGCCCAAGCCAGCGGCAATATGGGCGACTAAAGTATTTTTGGGTATTTCTAGTTGTTCATGACTTCCTAACATCATTAACAATGATAAATCGGCGCCACAATCCACAAGGTATTTTCCTGTAAAGGGCACTCCATTAGGCATTTCCACTAGCATTTGGATATATGGCTTGCGCGAAATAAAGTCCACATTCATCTCGTGATATCCTTTGTAACTCACCTTGTTTTTGCGTGGATCGTGAAAGACTATTAAGCTTTTTTTGTAATTGATTTCTACAAGGAATCTAGAAAATATATTGGCTCCAATAATCCCATGCACTGGAAAACCGACATATTGCCCGATATTCAAAAAGTCTTCTCCAAGCAGAATCATATCCACATTGGTAATATTCAGTCGGTTGGCGATATCAAGTTGATTACCATGAATGACATTTGCCCGTATTTTGGTGGACAAATCTGCCCCAAGAATAATGACTTCTCGTCCGATTCGAGCACCACTCATTCTCGCAAATTCCTTATAGGTCAAGATAGAATATTCGGCACCAGTATCAAAAATAAATTTTAGGGGCAACCGTCTAGGGCCATAGGCGACATCCAAAACGATGAATCCATTCACTAATTCAAAAGGAATTTCAATTTTGTCGGTATGATAAAAAAGCTGATCTGTAAAAATCTGCCCCTTCGCTGGGGCAAGCCCAACTAGACTAAAAAATAACCAACAAAATACTACCCTTGTCAATTCTTTGGTTTTTCGTAAGAAATGCACTGTAAATGCCCCCTGCGTCCTGTCACAACATATTGGTAACCAACGACTTACAAAAACGACAGGGGTTGGTTATCTAAAGGCGACATAGCCTGCCCCGCTTCCATGGGCTGCCTTGATTAAGACAAAATTTGAAGCGGTATGCGTCCCATTGGGAGTATTAGTCCAAATCTTCAAATTTAGCCTTACTCTTCGTTCACCCATTCCAACGGGACTCGCTATGCCTATCGCTTCTGCTCAATACAGATGTTGTTTCGATAGAGCGGTACTTCGAGTCGAATTTAGGTCAACCAATAAAAGTAGCCTATACAGGCTAAAGGACAAGGTACGAAAAATTACTTACTCTTGCAATTTGAGTCCTGCTCGAATAAATTCTGGTAGTTGTTTTAGGGCGGCTAATTCCCGGAAGGTTGTCTTAGCTTCATTAGCAGGATAGCCAAAATATATTTTGCCGCCTTCTAAATCATCTTTGACACCAGATTTGGCTAATATAATAGCTCCTTTGCCGATTTTCAGGTTTTGCGCAAGCCCTACCTGACCAAATAAAACCACTCCGTCTCCAATGATGGTCTTGCCACCGATTCCCACTTGAGCCGCAAAAAGGCAATTGCGCCCGACGACGACACCGTGTCCGATATGCACCATACAATCTAATTTAGAGCCTTCGCCGATGATGGTATTACCGGAGACCCCTTTATTGATGGTACAGTTGGCTGCAATTTCTACATTATCCTGAATAATCACGCGCCCGCCAGAGCGCCATTTGGTATATCCTTCGGTAGTTTTTTTGAAATAAAAGGCATCTGAACCTATGACTGTGCCTGATTGAATCGTCACATTATTGCCGATTATGGTATAATCATGGATGATGACCCCAGCTTGAATATAACAATTGTCTCCAATTTCTACATTTCTACCGATGACCACATTCGGTTCGATGGACGTATTTTCACCAATAATGGCATCTTCTGCGACCACGGCAGTCAGTGGACGAAAGGGTCTAAACTCCCGCACCAAAGCATCATACGCTTTAAAAGGGTTATCTACGATTAGGATGGTTTTTCCTTCGGGGCAGGGCACGACTTTATTTAGGATGATGATGCTCGCTTCGGAGTTCAGCGATTTCTCAAAATACTTTTCCACATCCGAAAAAGTAATATCCCCTGGCTTGACCTTGTGAATTTCATTAATACCGAAAGCTTTTTGGTCAGCCGAACCGATGACTTCTGCTCCGATGCGCTTAGCGATTTCTAGTACTGGAATAGGGCGTGGAAACTTCATTAATTCAATGTTAGATTAAAAATACGGTCTAAATGACGTAGAAAGGAAACGATAGTTACATAAAATAATTTGAATTTAGCTAAAAAATATCAAATTAGACAAAGAATAGCTCAATTACAAGTCCTTCCTTCAACACTTATCATAACAGACGTAAAAACCTAGAAAAAGGTAAGTAAAAAAAGTGATTTTTCTAAAAAGTGCTGTCTTTTACCAGTTTTTTCCTGAATGATTAGCATTTTTTCCTTTCATTTTCTGCAATTTCTTGCGCACACTACGCTCCCGAGCTTCAATCATTTTTAGCTTTTGCAGTGCTTTTTGCTTTTTGATGCTTAGATGCTTTTGGGTATCGCTTTTGGGTTGATTTTCGGCAGATTTCTGGGGGTCTTTGCCTTGGTCTTGAGCCTGCTTTTGTGGGTCTTGATTTTGTTTTTTTTGTTGATTGGGGTCGTTTTGTTGATCTTGATTTTTCTTTTGCTCCTTTTGATTTTTTTGATTCTGCTTTTGGGCATCTTGTTTATCTTGATTTTGTTTATTGTCTTTTTGTTGGTTGTTTTTTTGTTTATTGTCTTTTTGTTGTTGGTCTTTATTTTGTTTATTTTGCTGGTCTTTATTTTGCTGGTCTTTATTTTGTTTATTTTTTTGGTCGTTTTGTTTTTGTTGCTGTTGTTTTTGTTGTTGGCGTTTTAGTTGAATGGCTTTCGCCAAATTTTTACGAATATCCGTATCCTTGGGGCTATTTCTCAAAGCTTCTTTAAGCAGCTTAATACTGGTATCCAATTGATTTTTTTCCGAAAGGAGCAACGTGCCCGCATTATACAAAGCAGAAGCCTTATCTTGTTGATTATCAGCGTTTTCTGCTGCTTTCGCAAAATATTCTAGGGCTTCTTTCTTTTTATCCGCCTTCGCTTCCGCAACGCCTGAATTGTACAATGCTTGGGTATTTTCCGATTCTTTTTGAGCCACGTCACCATATAGCTTAGAAGCGTCATCGTATTTTTGTTTTTTAAATAACTTATCTGCTTTTAATAATTCTTTGTGACTAGCTTGCGCAAAAACCTGTCCCCCAAACAGTCCAATCAACAAAATAATCATGGCAACTTTAGCTTTTTTCAAGCGACTCCAAAAAGGAAGAAATATCAGTAATATGCCAGGAAATAAAAACCACTGAAATAAACTATTGTACTCATAAGACTTCAAATCCGAAAAATTGCTTTCGCGAAGTTGACGGATTGCACTCAAAAGCGTTCTTTTTTCTGAAGGTGAAAAATACTTCCCCCGACTTCCTGCCAACATTTTCAAAGATTTTTTGTGCAATTTAGTAATGACTTTCTTTCCACTCCGATCTTGCAAATATCCCCGCCCATCAGGTATCGGCACTCCTTTAGTCTTGCCCAAGCCCACCGTAAAAAATACCAATCCTGCATCATTGGCTTTTTTGACATCTGCTGCTTTCAAATCACTGTGATCTTCTCCATCTGACAAAACCACCACTCCCCTTTCGGCTAATTTATCGACACCAAAAAACTCAATTAAGGTGGTTATCAAATTACCATAATCACTCCCTTGGGCACTCACTTGGCTTGGATTGGCTTCATCTATAAAATTAGATACCGCCGAATAATTAGTCGAAAAAGGCATCGTCACATAGGCATCCCCAGCAAATACTACGACCGCAACTCGTTGATTATCAAATTCTTGCATCAAATTTAAGCACAACAACTTCGCTCGCTCCAAACGACTAGGCTTGACATCCTGCGCCAACATACTCTTAGAAACATCCAGTGCAAAAATAATATCTCCGCCTTTTCTGGTGGTCGTGATAGGCTTGCCTTTCAATCTTGGATTGGTCGCTGCAACCGCCAATAAAAAGATACCTGCTAAAAATAGCCCAGTTTTCTGTGGGATACTACTACCCTGCCCTTCAATTTGAGCCATCCCGCCAAAAGCCTTGAGCCCATTTTTACGGTATTTTTTATATTCTTGTATTAAAAACCATAATATAGGCACAACCAATAGCAATGCCAAAAACATTGGGGATTCTATGCTTATGTTTTTCATCACTTATTCATTTTTTTTTGCGCAGGTAATGCTTTTTTACCCATTTGGCCCCAAGCGGCACCAATGTCACCCCGGC
>CAYTLX010000124.1:5174-6428 GCA_964438645.1 uncultured Saprospiraceae bacterium
TTCTATGCTTATGTTTTTCATCACTTATTCATTTTTTTTTTTGCGCAAGCTATGCTTTGTTAGCCAATTGGCCACAAGCGGCATCGATGTCACCACCGCGGCTTCGCCGAACCGTAACTAGAACGCCTTTTTGGGTCAAATGTGATGCAAACCGATCTACTTTTTCGGAATCTACTTTCGCAAACATCCCATCCCCTATCGGATTGTACTCGATAATATTGACTTTTACCCGAAATCCCCGACACAAAGCCGCCAGATTATTGGCATCTTCAAGGGTATCGTTCAAATGACTGAGCATAATGTACTCAAAGGTGATATTGCCCTTGCCTACCTTGGAGTAATAATCTAGGGCTTCCATCAAGACATCCAAGTTATTTTTGTCATTAATCGGCATAATTTGGCTACGCTTAAAATCATCCGCCGCATGCAAGGACAAAGCGAGATTCACTCGTGGACTATCATCGGCTAAGCGTTTGATCATTTTGGCGATGCCTGCGGTCGAAATCGTTAGTCTTCGTGGGGACATGTTATGCCCATTCTCGGAAGAGATAATTTCGATACTTTTGATGACATTTTTGTAGTTCAACAACGGCTCGCCCATGCCCATATAGACGATATTGGTAATTTCGTGTTGATATTTTTCTTCACAAATCTTATTGACCAACACCAATTGATCGATAATCTCTCCAGGAGTAAGATTTCTTTCCATTTTCATCTTCCCCGTCGCACAAAACGCACAAGAAAGACTACAGCCGACTTGCGTCGAAACACAAAGTGTGTAGCGATCATCTTTGGACACTGGAATCAATACCGACTCCACTAAATGCCCATCGTGGAGCTTAAATCTAACCTTAATGGTCCCGTCAGTGCTATATTGAGCCGTATCTTGGACTATTTGTGGGATAAGAAAATGCGCTTCTAGCCATTTACGTAAGTCTTTCGACAAATTGGTCATCTCTTCAAAGGAGCCCACGCCGTGCTGCCAAAGCCATTGATAGATTTGCTTGGCTCTAAACGCCTGCTGCCCATGCTCTTTGAGCGATTGCTTTAATTCTTCTTGCGAAAATTGGCGGATATTTATTTTCATGGTCATCTGTTATGAAGGTAGATTTTCGGTTTCGGTTTACCCAATGCTTGTATTTGGCGGATACAAAAAACGTAATTGTTTAGGCAGAAAATAGGCATTTTTATGTATGTTAAAGCTATTTTTTTGAAGCGTAGCACCGCTACATGATAAAAAAATAGCAAAAACAG
>CAYTLX010000125.1:0-6415 GCA_964438645.1 uncultured Saprospiraceae bacterium
CTGTCACAACCTAAAATTGATGAGAAAGTCACAGTTGCAGATGTATCTGAATAATAAAAATTATTATGCCAGAGCAACGAGTCTCCTTCGCAAATGTAATTGGATTCTGTCGTATTATAACTGGGGTTGCTTGCTACGTAAAAACTATCTGTGTGTATGCAGGTATTAAGAAACGATTGTACCCAATAGTTTCCTGGGCTACTTGCGACAATGCTTTCTGTGTTATTTCCGATATTCCAAACATAATTATTGTCAGAAGTAACGGTTGCCGCAAGTGTTAGGCTATCTCCATCACAGATACCCAATGTCTCATAGGTGCTTCCGCCAAAAGAATTTTGAGTGACATAAAAAGAGTCAATGTAGTTGCAATTTGCTAAGGATGTTTGAACCCAATAGGTGCCAGGTGTATTGATATTTACTGAAAACTGGCTAGAGCCATTGTACCATTCGTAGGAAGCTCCGACGACCCCAAAGGATGGGGTTAGATTGACAAATTCATTGTCACAAATCGCAAAATTAGTGGTATTCACGGCATTATTACCTAGTACGGCGACATTCATTACTGCGGTGTCCACCGTATTACAAGCCCCTGAGCCCGTGGCAATAAGTAGGACGGTATAGTTTCCTGGAACGTCAAAAGTATGAGTAGGATTTTTAAGCGTGCTCGTCGTATTGTCTCCAAAATCCCAAATATAATCTGTCGCACCAACGCTCAGATTTTGAAAATTTACATCGAATGGAACACAGCCTGAAAAGGAGGGGGATGGCAAGCCTTTGGCGACAATTAAGGGCTGCTCAAAATTAAACTTAATGACCCCAAGGTTACAATTGAATGAATTATTTGTTTGCGAATAAGCGCCCGTATTGGTTGGGAAGTCACTATGGCCCCCACAACCAGCACAGACCGCTTGATAGATTGTACCAGTCTTGTCAAACCGACTCGTACCGCCATCGACATGTTCTCTTGAAACAGAGCCACCAAAGTAGGTGGCATATTCTATCGCTACGGCATCTTTTTGAAAAACGATGAAATAAAAGTCACTACCGTCAGTGGTGGATTGTATGGCATTTCCCGAAAGGGGCATCCCATTGATTTTTGTCTGGCCATGATTAGTGCCACCACCCCAACCAGAAAAATAGATGCGGTCACAAATATCCACCAAAAATGCGGATGGAGATAGTTCTCGATCCCCATTTCCGTTACCGAAAATAGTAGAAAATTCCGTCTGGTTTAAGTTGGAATTTAACTTATGAATGAATTGACTACTGCCCGAATTAGAATAGACGCCTGCCGTTACAGGATAGCCACCATTAGCGGATTGACCTGTGACAAAGACTTTGTTTTCACTATCAAAATCCAAAAAATAGGCTCGGTCTTCATTGGCGGTACCTAGATACGACGAGGCTAAGATTTGGGTGGCATTAGGGTTTATTTTTGTAATATAGCCATCCGAGATGCCCCCTTGGTAATTTGTATTGACGGCATTGTTTGTTGTCGGAAAATCTAAACTCTTGGTAAATCCACAGACAAAAATATCTCCATGCTCATCGAGTTTTAGCGAGAAAATACCATCATCTTTGCTACCGCCTAAGTAGGTTCCCCAAATCATGGAGCTCAGGTCAAAAGACATTTTTATTAAGCACCCATCTTTTTGACCAGAATTAAAGTTCGGACCGAATACGCCAAGCGTAGTCGGAAAATCTGAAGAATAGGTTGTTGTGCCTACATAGATATTGTTTGCGGCATCCACAAATACTTCTCCCCTAGCATCATCTCCATAATTCATCTCTACATTATTGATAAAATTTAATCCATCATTGCCAGAGCCCCCAACATAAGTCGAACCGACGATTCCTGTACCGTCTTTATTAAAAATAGTAATAACAATGTCTGATCCCTTTACAAAAGTGAGCCCACTAGAAGTAATTTGGGCTTGCCCGCCATTAAATACAGGGTCATAAGCACCAAGCGTAACGGGATAATCATTGGAGCTTGTGGTGCCAAAAACAACAAGTTGTCCGAGCGAGTTGACGATTAAGCTATGCGGGATGTCCGTTTGGTTTCCACCAAGATAAGTGGAATAAATCAATTGGTCTCCACTAGGTGTAAATTTAGAAATAGCGATATCCGTCCTTTGCCCGCCAAATGTTGTTTGAAAAGCACCCATTGTAACGGGATAGCCGGTGTTGAAAGAAGCACCTGCACCATACAAATGCCCAAAGATATCATACGTTGCCGAAAATCCCCAATTATCGCTTGTCGAGCCAGAGTAAGACGCAAAAACCAAGGTAGGATCAATCACTAGCTCATAATTTGGATTATATCCTTGCGGAAAATCAAAGCCAACCACTTGCCCTTTAAGCGTGTAATGACAAGGGACAATTACTTTCTCCCCGTTGATTATTTGATAAACATAAGGTTCTTGTTCTATAATTTCATTGACAGAAGTTTGTACATGAAGCTTATTTTTACGCAAGTAAATACGCTCAACTCCTTTATATTCTAATTGAATAGAACGAACATCTGCCCCGGGCTGAACGATAAAGTCATATTTCAAGTTTTGGCCAGCTCCATAGGTTTGAAAATCAATGCCATCATAAATATTTTCATAAACGACTTGCTTAAACTCCCCAACATGGGACGCCCATCTAGCCTGATCATTTCCTATGAAATAATTGCGAAAGCTCTGTTTGCGCATCTTGCTCTTATAGTTCCTTTTTGCGGAAGCACCTAAAAAAGTAACGTTGTAGGCATGGCAATTGACAGGTCGCATTGAATCCCCATCCCCATGATGCCCACGAGAAGCAAGATATTCGGCATCAATCAAGAAAAAAGTCAAACGGGCATCTTCCAAAAACAAGCTGCCTACTCCTAAATCCGCTTTGTATTGGATAAAATCATCCCATTGTCCCTTATTTTCTATGAATTGAAGGTTGCCATACACGTCTTTTTCAGGAGGGGATGCAAATGCGGGTAAAAACGTGCAAAGAAGCAAGTTCATTAAAAGGAAACGGCCATAAAGGTATATGTTATTCATTAGATAGCGATTAAAAAGGTGTAGGTTGTACCCATAAAGTTAAGGAAGAAAGACATAAGATACCAAAATATTAACCTTATTTAACATTGTATGGTGGGTTTTGTCTATTTTTAATGGTTTTTGGGTTTGTGTGCAGTACTCAACTTGTGTAATAAAGATGCCCTTGCGGGCAAAAATGCTTCCTAGAAAAAAGCCTTCTTTTTCGCTATTGCGAAAAAGAAGGCTTGAGTTCATTTCAGAAACAAAGAAAAATACCTAGCTTGGCTTCGTTATATCATAACCCACTATGCCAAAATTTAATCGCCTAATCCTGTCTAGAGAATACTTTTTTCAATAAATCAGAACTACGGCTAGAAGAATTCTTTCGAATATCCAATTCCTTCTTGGCGACCAACTTAAACATACCATCAAGTGCGGTTTCTGTCACATATTTGTCCAAATCAGGGTTGGCTTTGGATGTAAAAGGAATTTTGTTGTAAGCCGTCACCGCAGAATGCCAATATTTGGTGGCATTAACTTCGTCTAAAGCCTGCTTGATGATCGGCATGAATTCGGCAACGAGTGCGGTATTTGTATTTCTGTGTAAGTAATTGGTGGCTGCATCATCTTTACCCATTAGGATATCCATGGCATCTCTAAAGCTCATATTTTTGATGGCTTTGATGAAGATAGGCTTGGCTTTTTCGGCAGCTAACTCGGCGGCACGATTCATTTTTTCTTCCAAGTCTTTCTCTACATTGCTCCAACCAGGGACTCTTTTGAGTTTTTGGGTTATTTTTTGAGCATCTTCAGGGACTAGGATTTTGTAAGGACTTTTGTAGTAGCCGTCTTTAGCTGAAAGGAAGTCCACTGCTTTGGAAACGCCTTTGTCCAAGGCTTCTTTTAGACCATTGCCGATTTCTTCTTGGGAGAGTGCGCCAGATTTTGGGACTATTTTATCTTTAGTCTCCTTGGCCTTTTCTAATAATTTACCAAATTGCGCTTGGCTCGGTACAGAAACGGCTAATAATAGAATGAAAAACAAATATTTCATGATGTCAATTTTTTGATTGAATACGAATATAGGGGCTGCTTGCGCAAAAGTCCAATTATAGGATGCTCGTTAAGAAAAGTTTAACCTTTGATTATTGGATAATCAAAGAGGATTGCCCAATGATTTGATGGGACTCATCCAAAATCGTCACAAAGAAAATGCCTTTTTCCGCAAGATGAATCTCATCGGTCGCTTGCGCAAAATAAATAACCTGCCCTAGGTAATTTCGCACTTCGACATGGTGAGCTTGATGGTCGGAAAAATAAATAACGCCATGGCTTGGATTGGGGAATACCTGAATTTTTGGTCTTTTTTTCCAGACAATACTCACCAAGTTCGAATAGCTAAATTGTCCATCCAAATCAATTTGTTGGAGTCGATAAATATTAATCCCATTTATTGGCGATGGGTCTAGACCTTGATAAGTCGTTTTTCCTGCGGGGATAGACTGGAGATTTTCCCATCTATTATTTGGCGCAAGCCGCTGAATCACAAAATAGTCCGCATTAATCTCTGTCGAAGTCACCCAGCTTAGATGAATACCATTTTTGGCGGCAACGCCTTGAAAGGGACTCAAGTATTCAACGGGTAAAGGGGTAGCATATTCATCCACCCCGATATCCACCGTTTGTACAGCTCTCGCGGCGCCATCCAAATCCACTTCCACGGGGTCTGGAGTGTGCGCAGGATCGCCAGCATTGACTGCGGGGGAGTTGGACGCAATATGAAAGTTTGCATTGGCAGTATCAGCCAATAGCGGATCGCCAAAAAAGCTGTGAGCGCCATATCCTGTCGCAGTGTAAAAGGCCGCAAGCCCTACGTAGGCATTGCCCCCATTATTCTCTCCATCGGTGGTTGTTTCTATCGTTGTCGCAACTCCATTGGCAGAATAAACCAAATTGTAATCCATCACTAGATTGGATTGAGTTCGATAGGCATAAAGAAACACGTTTTGGGCGTTGATATAAAAAATGTTATTAAATATTTTACAATTGGATGATTTCGTGAGAATTAGCTCTCCATTTGCATCGTTCTGGGTGTCATTTTGGTAAAAAGTGTTGTTGTAAATTTGAGAATTGGTTACGATTCCTGTGGTGTTGACGTCGTATCCCCCAAAATGCATTCCCGCAGTCGCATTGTGATAAAAAACATTATTTCGGAAGATAATATTGGTAGTTTCTCCGTTTTCTTCGCAGCCTATTTCTCCACCATAGCCGTTATTGTAGGAAAGGTTATTTTCTACAATAATATTTTTGCCGCCATCAATATAAATACCCGCTGCGGGGCTGTATGGCGAAGTATTGTTATAGAGGGTATTGTTTTTTATGGTACCATATCGGACGTGGTCGTAGGCAGAGACGGGGCTTTCTCCATAGTTTCCTGTTGCATCAATACCGATGTTGGTATTATCATGGACGATATTTCCTTCCATTAAAAAATGAGAAACATTGCCGCCCATGGTTAGATTTTCGCTATAACCCGTGCGGTTGTCAAAAACTTCGTTGCCGATAAAAGAGATATGATGAACAGAGTCTGGAATGCCATTTCCAGGGTCGGCGGCATCTCCGAGTGCACTTACGGGCACCGCATTCGTGTTGGATGTTACAGGCGCATTTGGGTCGGACGAAAAATTTATTTTGGAGACTTTGTTGTTGACGACATCGATATGGTGGGCAGCGCCTTGTAAGGTGATTCCTGCGGAATAATTTTTTTGACTATCGGTGACATGTAGTCCTTCAATGCGTAGGTAGGCGTTATCTGTCCAAATGATAGAAGTGTTGTTGTTTGAGTTCGCTCCACTAATAATGACTTCATCGTTTTGGAAGTTTTTGATGGTGATTTTAGCGGCTGCGGTACCACTTACGTCAATGTCTATTTTCTCGTAATAAGTACCTGCCTTGATATTGAGTATATCTCCAGGTGTGAGTTGATTGACGCCATGTTGGATGGTTAGCCAAGGAGAAGCTACAGTGCCGAGATTGATATCACTTCCGTTTTTTGCGACGTAGTAGTTGGTTTGGGCTTGCGCCAAAAAAGGCAAAATTATAAGAACGAAAAGGATAGAAAAATGATAAGTCTTGAACATGTTGAGTTATTTGAGTTAGTTATTCTTACAGATAATACGAAGATAATGGATAATTCCCCAAAAATGAAAAAAATGCTGTTCCCAAAGTGACAGGTGTAGGGGGAAATTTATCCGTATCATGGACAATGACGGAAATAAAATTGAATTGTGGAGCCCGTGTGGCGGCTATTTGTCAAATTTTATGGGAATCGCTCATTCAACAACAAGCTTCTCCCACTCATATCCGATGATGTTACGCTCTTGGGCGCTAAATTCGAT
>CAYTLX010000126.1:0-6384 GCA_964438645.1 uncultured Saprospiraceae bacterium
CCTTATACACGAATCAAATTGGTTTATAACTAAACGCCGAAGGCAACTAAACGCCGAAGGCAAATTGAACGCCAAAGGAAAAGGAACGCCGAAGGCAAAAAAAAAAAAACTACTCCTTCAACAAATTCAAATAATGCTTCCGAAACTTCTGCACTTTTGGGGCAATGATGGCCTTGCAATACGGCTGATTTGGATTGTCCTTATAATAGTTTTGGTGGTATTGTTCTGCAGGGTAGTAGTTGGTTAGTGGCTCAATCAAAGTGACGATGGGGGAGTCATAGATTGCTTTTTGTTCAAATTCTTCTTTAATTCTTTTGGCGGTTTCTTTTTGTGCTTCGGAGTGATAGAAAATGACAGAGCGGTATTGGTCGCCGACATCATTTCCTTGTCTATTTAGTGTTGTCGGGTCGTGTACAACAAACAAAACACGAACTAAATCCGCAAAAGTAATCACCGAAGGGTCAAAAGTGATGCGGATAACTTCTGCATGTCCTGTGAGTCCAGAGCAAATCTCTTTGTAGGTCGGATTTTTTATTTTTCCACCTGCATATCCAGATTCTACTGCCACGACCCCTTTTAAGTCCTGAAAAATTGCTTCTACACACCAAAAACAGCCTGCTCCAAAGGTGGCTTCTTCCATTTTATTTGTCATTTGTTGGTTATTCGTATTTCCTGTCAATAAGACGGCAAAAGTAAGAAAAAAAGAAAGGATGACCATGCGTTTCATATGCTTTTTTTGTTTAATATTTTTGGAGAGCAATGATGAAGAATGTTTTTGAGCCTTTTGGTTAGCCAAGATGGTTCAAACAGAAACTTTTATTATCCATTTTAAAACGAAATAATCGCACTATTCTTGCTTTTGGCGCAAGCCATATACTAAAATGAGCAACCAGCCGACAATAAAACTTAATCCACCTAAAGGGGTAATCGGCCCTAGCCACTTCCAATGAGTGATACCCAATATTTCTCGGGTGCTCAATAGATATAAAGACCCACTGAAAAGGAAAATACCTATTGTCATCGCCCAAAAGGCACGATTTAGGATGGGATGATTACGTGTTTGACTGAATAATGCAAGCGCTAGGAGTACAACAATATGCAACATTTGGTAATGGACGCCTGTTTGGTAAATGGTCAATTGATGCGCTGTAAGTAAGGGTTTTAGCCCATGTGCGACAAAAGCCCCTAGACCGACGCCTAGAGCACCTAATAAACCCACTATTACGATTTTCTTATCCATCTTTTTTGTTTAGTAACTGTTTAGCTAAGCAATTTTTGACCAATTGTATAAAATTCTTGTGCAAAAACGCCAATTCTTTCCTTCAAGTCTGCATTAGCAATATCGTCTCCTTCAAAATCCCTTCCCGTAGCATAAATCACTCTTGGAAGTTGAATCATGCGCCATTCATTCATGCAAATTTGAGTTAGGTGCATCGTAGAAAGGTAAGATTTTTCACCACCAGCGGCACAGACAATGCCGAAGAACTTAGCCGTAGCATCTCCAAAGCAAGAGTCCAAGACAATTTTTAAACCATCATTAATCGTGTAACAATGGACGCCCATTCCGATGATGATATTGTCCGCTTCTTTTACTTTTTCCGTAAGGCGATCCATGTCTGCGGTCTTGCCACGGTAAACAGGTGCTAAGTCATAATCTCGCAAATCTACAAAATCAATATCTGTGGCTTGGTTAGATAGCTCAGCATTTACCGCTTGGCACAAGAGGAAAGATCTAGATTTTGGCGAGAGTGAAGACGATAGAATTAAGGTTTTCATATCGGGTGTATTTTGTTGATTATTAATGGGTTATATCTTGTTGGCTGCAGCTTCCCACGCTTCCATTGCTACTTTTAGTTGTTGCTTTAGCTGGCTATGTTTTTCGATGGTCTTGGCGCTGTCTGCACAATCATAGAAACCTGGATCCGCCATTTCTGCTTCGATATCGGATATTTTCATTTCCAATTTTTCAATTTTCGATTCTTGGCGTTGAATTTCTTTTTTGATTTGATGTTCTTGATTCGGATCAAGTTTGACCTTTTCTTTTTTTTGTTTGGTGACTTTGGAGCGTTGTTCGATGGAGCGGAAGTCATCTACTGCCCGTTTTTCTAGGAAGTAATTGATGTCGCCAAGATATTCTTTGAGTTGACCATCTCTAAACTCAATGGTTCGCTCCGTTAATCCATCCAAAAAATCCCGATCGTGCGAGACAATAATCATGGTGCCAGGATAGTCAACAATCGCTTGTTTTAGGATGTTTTTGGAAGTCATGTCCAGATGATTGGTCGGTTCATCCATCACCAGTAGATTCATGGGCTTCAGTAGGAGTACCGCCAACGCCAAACGCATCCGCTCCCCACCAGAAAGCACCATGACTTTTTTGTCCACATCTTCGCCAGAAAATAGGAAGGCTCCCAGCATCGAACGTAGCTTGGTGCGCATCTCTGGTGGGGAGTGATTCTCCATGGTTTTGAGCAGGGTATTTTCGCCTGTAAGGCGTTTGTCTTGATCTTGCGCAAAATAACCGACTTGGACATTGTGCCCGAGTTTTAGGTGTCCGCCAGAAGCGTCTAACTCATTGACGATGATTTTGGCAAGTGTTGTTTTACCTTGTCCATTTTGCCCGACAAAAGCGATTTTTTCGCCCCTTTTTACCGAAAGGCTAGCTCCTTGAAAGACATTTAAGTCGCCATAAGATTTAGATAAGTCCTTGATTTCCAGTACATCATCACCAGAGCGCATGGGTTCTGGAAATTTTATGCGCATGGATTTGACATTGGCATCATCCAGATGGATTTTATCCATTCGGTTGAGCTGTTTTATCATGGATTGCGCCAATTTTGCTTTGCTGGCTTTCGCCCGAAAACGCTCGATGAGTTTTTCCTTTTCTTTGATGGTTTTTTGTTGGTTCTCAAATTGGGACTGGAGAAGTGTTCGACGCTCTTGGCGCTGAATCAAATATTGTGTATAATTGGCTTTGTAGTCGTAGATTTTACCAAGTTCGACTTCGATGGTTCGAGTTGTTACATTGTCCAATAATCGGACATCGTGTGAAATTAAAATCAACGTGCCCGAATAAGATTTTAGGTATTCTTCAAACCAGACAATGGACTCAATGTCCAAGTGGTTGGTTGGCTCATCGAGCAGCAATAAATCGACTTCACTCAAAAGAATTTTGGCGAGTTCGATTCTCATTTTCCATCCCCCTGAAAGCTGTGCAACAGGTTTGTCCATTTCTTGGTGTTTGAAGCCAAGACCTTGAAGGATTCGTTCGGTTTTGGCCTGCGCTTGAGACATGTCTCCCATGTGGGCAAGGTGGTCATTGAGCGTAGCCATTTCTTCTAAGATGCGGGTATAGCTATCACTTTCGTAGTCGGTGCGAGTCTCTAAATCCACATTGATTTCTTCAAGTCGATCTTCGATAGCGTTGAGTTGGTCAAAAGCGGTGAGCGCTTCTTCCATGACGGTTTTATCTTCTTTGATTTTGATGTCTTGGTGAAGATAACCGATAGAATATCCATTCGGATAAGCGATTTTTCCTTTATCGGGGGTCACATTACCCGCAATGACTTTAAGGATGGTAGATTTTCCCGCTCCATTGCGTCCTGCCAATCCGATTTTTTCGTTGGGTTTTGCTGTAAAGCTGATGTTATTAAGTAAGATACGGTCACCGTATTGGATGAAGATATCAAGAACGTTGAGCATTAAATTATTTTTAGGACATCGGGATAATAAGGTATTGGAGTATTGGGTCGCCTAATCCCCTAATCTCTCAATCCCCTATACCGCCGAAATCTATTTTTCCAAATGGAATGCAAAGGTACTACCTTTTCCGCTAATACTGGAGATAGAAAGAGTTTGGTCGTGATTTTCTAAAATATGCTTGACGATGGACAGCCCGAGTCCAGTTCCGCCTTTTAGACGAGAGCGGCTTTCGCTTACGCGATAAAATCGGTCACAAAGGTGATTTAGGTGTTTTTCTTCGATGCCGATACCGTTATCAATAACTTGAATGATGGCATAAGTGTCCATGTCGAGCAGGTTGACGGTGGTTTTTCCGTTAGTTTTTCCGTAGTTGATGGAGTTTCGGATTAGGTTGGAAATGACTTGGCGGATGGCCATTTTATCCCCTTTGACATTAAAGAAATTATTGCCATGAGTATTTAGGTGGAGTGTAATATCGGTTTCTTCGGCTTTTAGCGCAAGCTCATCAAAGACATCGTAAATCAAGGGAATTAGGTCAAATTCTACTTTATTCATGACGACCTGATTGTATTCTAGCTTAGAAATAGTGGTTAAATCTTCGACAATAGAAATAAGCCGAGTGACATTTTTGGAAGCTTGATTTAGGTATTTTTCGCGGATAGAATCGTCATCCATGGCACCGTCCAACAGCGTGTCGATATAGCCCTGAATGTTGAAAATTGGGGTTTTGATTTCATGAGAAAAATTGCCAATAAATTGTCTGCGATAATCGGCTAATTGGGTTTGGGTTTTTACTTTTTCGTCGAGTTCTTCGGCCCATTCTGCAACATCTTTGCTTACTTTTTCAAGGACATTTTGGGACATGGTCGCTCGTTGAGATACCTGATTAGTGCGTTGATGTTTGGTTTGAATGACCTTGTAGATAAGTCCCAATCGCCTTTGGATGTATTCCTTGATGACTAGGTAGGAGACGAGATAGCTTGCGCAAAAAACAAAAAATAACACCAATAAAGTGGTGTTATTTGTAAGATTTATTTTTCCCGCAAGGGATATGGCATAAATCAATAATCCCACCAAAATAGTCGTAAGACCTGCGATTAATAGGCAGATTTTAATCGGAGAAATCACTTTTTTTTGGGTCTTTTTATTTAGCATTCTGCAAAATTAAGCAAAATCATCCCACTCCTTAGGTTTTGGCTCATGCAATTTATCTACACTCTTAGCCACGATCATCGAAACGGTGGCATCTCCTGTCACATTAGCAATCGTCCGCATCATATCCAAAGGTCGATCCACCGCAAAAATCAAAGCCAATCCCGCTTCTGGAATACCTGCGGCATTCAGCACAATCACCAACATAACCATCCCTGCTCCAGGCACTGCGGCGGAGCCAATGGATGCCAAAGTAGCCGTGATGACGATACTCAACTGAGCTTCTAATCCCAAATGAATCCCCATCACTTGCGCAATAAATACCGCTGCGACCGCCTGATAAAGACTCGTGCCGTCCATGTTGATGGTCGCTCCAACTGGCAGCACAAAACTGGTAACTTCCTTATCCACGCCTAGGTGTTCTTCGACTCGTTCCATAGTAACGGGCAAGGTGGCGGCACTCGAAGACGTAGAAAAAGCAAGCAATTGAGCTGGCGCAATGCCTTTGAAAAAGAATTTTGGGCTTTTGCCCGTAAAGAGTTTAACAAGTGCTGGATAAAAGAAGGTGATCAATACCGCCAAGCCAGCAACCACCGTCAAGCTATAACTCAACAACGCCTTAAACAGGTCCGCACTCGGGGCATCAACGACCAGTCCCGCCAAAAGCGCCAAGACGCCAAAGGGCGCCATCAGCATGATTAAATCCACGAGTTTAAGGATGACTTCATTAAATCCATCGAAAAAATCTTTGACAGGTTGCGCTTTTTCGGGGGGGATAAGGATGAGACCAATTCCAAAGAAAACAGCGAAGAAAATAACTTGTAGCATATTGCGATTATTGGCTGCCGCTTCAAAGAAATTGCTTGGGACGATATCCACTAATGCCTGCAAAGGCCCTTGGTCTGCTTGTTTGCTAGCTGCGGTTATGCGTTCGGTCGCTTCCCCGGCATATTTGGAAATCAGAGAGTCACGGGTCGCTTCAGACACCCCTGTTCCTGGTTGAAAGGTATTGACCAAAACCAGCCCAATGGTGACGGCAATGACGGTCGTGACGACATAAATGGCGATGGTTCGAAAGCCCATTTTGGACAGCTTAGAAATATCTTGCAAGTCACTCACCCCTTTGATTAAGGAGGCAATAATAAGTGGCATCGCAATTAATTTGAGCATATTGATGAATATTTTGCCGAAAGGCTTTATCCAATCTGTCACTAATTGCTTAGCTGTATGGCTATCTGTTCCATCAATTTTGACGGCGATAATACCTATTAATAGCCCGAGCACCATCCCAATCAGGATTTTCCAATGTAGCGCCATTTTCTCTTTCTTATCACTCATTCCTTGGTGTTTTTTAATTTCAGAGCGTAAAATACAAAAAAAAGTGGATTGTGCATACATTTAAACGGAGCGCAGCGACAAATGAACGGAGCGCAGCGACAAATGAACGGAGCGAAGCGACAAATGAACGGAGCGCAGCGACAAATTGAACGGAGCGAAGCGACATCAAAACCAAACCAAGTAAAAAGGCAC
>CAYTLX010000127.1:0-6378 GCA_964438645.1 uncultured Saprospiraceae bacterium
CTCACAAGACAATCAAATTATAACTTCGAAACTAGCTTTATTACCTAAACAGTGGTGCTTCAAAATAATAAACACAACCTTTTGAGTATAAATCAAACTTAACCGTGTCCCCAAGATCCAACTTTTCATAAGCTTTAACATCTGAAAAAGTTAAACCCATTGAATCAACTTTACTGAAATCTTCTGGTGCAATAAAATCAAAATATAGTCGATATCTCATACCATGATTCATCCACTTATTTTTTCCTACGACAACCATTTTGGCGAAATATTTTTTCCTAGGATATACTCGAAGCACAATACTTTTAATGTAAATACCAAGCAAAATAAGCAGGACTAAATACACCAAAGGAGAAATAATTACCCAAATTACACGCTTAAACAACCCAAGGTTCAAGCGAAACAAATAAACATAAAACCCCAATAAGAGACCAAAGGCTAAAAATAAAGACCAAAGCGGCTTTTCGTATAAAATCACTCCAAAACCATCAGTTGTTGAAATAAAAATTAACAAAAAGGCACCTATTGCGAAGGTAAGGTAAAAATACTTAACGATTTTCATTCTTTTCTGATTTGCAAACTAATATTTCAAAGCTGGCATCTTATCTGGTGGAGTTGCTAAATTACTAGGAATCCTAAACCCATAGTCATAATGCGTCTGCGTACCCCACTCGCCTTCCGTATCCTTCTCCTTGCCATTAAACCCAAAACGGTAGGCATTGCTGCAATCATCCCCTAAAAGACCGATTTTATCAAAAAATGAGTTGTTTGCTGAAACCATACAATAAAGATAGGGATATTTTAGTAAATTTCAAAAAAAAAGGAAAGCCTAAGCTTTCCTTTTTAATCTTTTGCGCAAGCAATCTATGCTACGCTATTTGTTCGGCAGTCAATATTTTAAAACTTACGACCTTTTAACATGCCATGCCAGTATAGATTCGGTAAAGCATACGCTTTTAGGGCATACATGCTATAACGCTCTTGTGACTGATCGAATGGGAAAGATTCCATAGGTTGCTTGTTATAATCAAACTCCGCCAATATCAACCGACCATATCCCGTAACTAAAGGACAAGAAGTGTATCCGTCGTATGCTGCTTCTAAAGGCTTATCCTTCATCGCTGCATTTAGGTTAGCGACCAATGTGGGTGCTTGCTTACGAATAGCCGCCCCAGTCTTAGAAGTAGGCAAATTAGAACAATCCCCTAAAGCAAAAACATTTGCATATTTCGTGTGCTGTGTCGTATATTTATCTACACTCACCCATCCAGTATCTGCTGCTAACGGGCTATTTTTGATAAAATCTGGTGGGCCCATTGGTGGAGTCACGTGTAACATATCATAAGATAGTACGACCTTTTCTCCTGATGCCAAAATTTCAAAAGTGGCTTCTTTATTATCTGCATCAATAGATACAAGATTGTGACCAAATTTAGTATTTACTCCATTTCTAGCAACAATTTTGTCTAAAGCTTTCTTGTATTTTGCGACAGCAAACATACCACCACCTGCAGAAGCAAAAACCACTTCTACATCCTTGTTACGACCATGTTTTTGCAGGTAGTGACAACTAAGGTGCATGATTTTTTGGGGAGCACCACCACATTTGATAGGGGTGTTAGGTTGAGTAAAAATAGCTCTTCCAGATTTCAAATTTTGTAGGTTTTCCCATGTGGACATCACTGTATCATAGGAATAATTAGAACAAACCCCCGTACCAGGCTTTGCGACGCTGTCTTTCAATCCAGGGATAGCATCCCAGTTGATTTGAATTCCTGCGGCCACAACCAAGTAATCATAGGAATAAGTCGTACCGTCACGGGTTGTCAGCGTATTATTATCTGGATCAAAAGATTCAACAAAATCTCGAATCCAAGTTGCGCCTTCAGGGATAAAATCTTCTTCATTCTTTTCAGAAATGCTTCGATCAAATACTCCTCCACCGACTAGAGTCCAAATGGGTTGATAATAATGTTTGTCACTAGGCTCAACGATAGCGACTTCTGGCGGATTCTCTTGATTTCTCAAAAGTGCTGCTACTGCCAATCCTGCAGTTCCCCCACCCACAACAATAACTTGATGATGTGCCATAATTAAATATTTTTTTGTGAATTTTTATGGTTAGTTAATCAACCGAGTTTTTTACCAAACAATCGGCCAAACGTTGTCAAAAAGCCCATGGCTCTTTGCATATCTGAATTTTTCATTTCTCTCATCATACCAAATAGTCCCACTTTTTTACGTGGTAATTGGTTGCTTTCTACAAGTGCTGATGAAGCTGCACCCATTATTTTTAAGGTTTGGACATCAAACATGCCCCCTTCTAGTAACTCTTGCATCTCTTGGGTACTCATCATTTGCGCAAGCTTCGTGGTCACTCCAAACATTTGCTTGGCAAATTCTTGGGGGTCGATTCCTTTGTCGATAGCTATCTGCATAACCCCGTCAAAACTATCTGCTGCCATCGCCACCAAACCTGTGCTCTGATCCATCATGCTAAGCATTCCATTCAACTGCTCTACCACTTTGGGCGCCGTTAATTTTTCCGCAAGGATCAACGCAGATTGTAGTCGTTCATTGATATCGACTCCGTTCTCCCCTGCTGTCTTCACGGTGTCATCTAAGATATCCACGGCCATACTTACCATGCCCGTTCCTTGCTCTGCGGCAGCTATCAAACCGTTTATTTGATTGACCATTGCTGGAGCCGTCAATTTTTCTGCTAGAGATAACGCCCCCCTTAACCGCTCATCTATGTCAATCCCATTTGCTGCCTGCGTCCTAGCCAAATCATCGGTAATATCTGCGACCATACTCACCATCCCTGGAGCTTGGTCTAAAGCAGAAATTAAGTGATCGATTTTTTCCACCATGGAAGGAGCCGTCAGCTTTTCGGCAATAGACAAGGCAGAGCGCAAACGCTCATCTATGTCAACGCCATTTTTTGAAGCGGTTCGGACAGCATCATCTGCCATATCCGTAACCATGCTTATCATGCCTGGAGCTTCATGTATTTTCTCTAGAGACGACTCAATAACATCAAGTCTGTCAAGAATGCGATTCATAGCATTAACGACTCTCTCATCATTGAGTCGGGCTTCTAAAGCCTTACCTGCTTGAGTATCCATTTAAAAATATTTATTTTTCTTTTAAAAAAGTAAATCCCAACAAAATATTCGATTGATAGTAGCTTAGATGGCGAAGATTATTCGCTTTTAGCTTGCGCAAAGTTAGAAAACATTTTTTAAAAAACAAATAAAACATAAAAAAAAAGCAATATATTTGTTATATATTGCTTTTTTAAGTAGAAAAAAGGGGGGCTACAAGTCTTTTACTTCACTTGCGACTTTCGTCAAAATGGCCTTTGCATCGCCAAAAAGCATCTTGTTTTTGGAATGAAAGAACAACGGGTTTTGGATACCCGCATAGCCCGGACTCATACTTCTTTTGATGACCACTACATTTTTTGCATCCAATACATCCAATATCGGCATTCCATATATTGGGCTAGATGGATCATCCTTTGCCGCAGGGTTAACGACATCATTCGCCCCTACTATGACGACTAAATCTGTATTCGGGAAAGCACTATTGGCTTCTTCCAAATCCAATAGTTTTGGATATGGCACATCGGCTTCCGCCAAAAGAACATTCATGTGCCCAGGCATACGTCCAGCTACTGGATGAATAGCATACTTGACATCTACCCCATTGGCAGACAATAAATCATCTAATTCCTTTAGTACTTTCTGAGCTTGCGCAACCGCCAATCCATATCCTGGAACAAAAATAACAGAATCAGAATAGAATAATTGAATCGCCATATCATTCAAGCCAATTTCTTTGACGATTTGACCATCTGTTCCTGTTTTTGCGCCAGCTACAGCACTCGATCCAAATCCACCAATAATCACACTCAACAAAGAGCGATTCATCGCATTACACATCAATACCGTCAATATCGTACCTGCTGCACCCACAAAAATACCCCCTACAACCATCACTAAATTGCCATAAATCAGCCCAGCTGCCGCAGCAGACAATCCTGTAAAAGAGTTCAATAAAGAAATAACTACCGGCATATCAGCTCCTCCTATCGGTGCCACAAACGAAAAGCCATATATCAAGCTTATAATCATGACAACAACTGCCAGCACCATCCCACCTGGGCGGCCTTGCATATACAAATACACCGAAGCTCCGACCATCACCATCAACAAAATTATATTCAAAATACTATGTCCATTAAAGGTGACATGCTTATCTTTTACCTTGCCGTCTAACTTCAAATACGCCAACATACTCCCCGTAAAAGAGACGCCGCCTATTATCAGCGCCAACAAAGTCACAATCAATTGACCACCGTCCATCGGTGTTCCCGAATAGTAATGCTCCAACTCTACCATACCTAAAACTACAGCCGTAGCGCCACCAAAACCATTAAAAATAGAGACCATTTGGGGCATCGCCGTCATTTTTACTTTCTTGGCAGAAACCCATCCTATCAACCCACCAAGTACCATCCCGCCCAAGATCCACCCATAATTATTGGCTGCTCCTTCCATCGGCCCGACCAAAGCCGCAAGAATGGCGAGCCCCATCCCAATACCTGCTTCTATGTTTCCACGTCGAGCGGTATCTGGAGAGCCTAATTTTCGTAGCCCTAGGATAATCAACAATGCTCCAACTAGATAAGCTAATTCTATTATTGTTTCAAACATAACCTTTTTCTTTTTCTGTTTTCAATTGGAAGTAGTGCGGTTATTTCTTTTTCTTTTTAAACATCTCCAACATCCGATCCGTCACCGCAAAACCACCAATTACGTTAATCATGCCTAGCGCAACACCTAAAAAGCCCAGTCCTAGCGTAAAGTAATCATCGGGTGCAGCATGTCGAATTAAGATGATTGCGCCAATAGTCACAATACCACTAATGGCATTGGCTCCAGACATTAAAGGGGTATGCAGCACCGTCGGTACCTTCGAAATAATCTCAAATCCTAAAATAATCGTAAACAACAAGATGTAAACCATCTGAAGGTTTGAGCTAAAAAATTGCAAAATTGTATCCATCATTCTTTTTTTTGAGAGAAAAGTGCTGATTATTATTTGGTGATGTAAGCCGAAGAGATGATTTCATCTTCCATATCATAGTTGATGGCTCCATCTTTAATCAGGTATTTTAAGAAATTGAAGATATTATTACTGACCAAAGTACTCGCATCCTGCGCCATCGTACTTGGCAAATTAGAATCTCCTATGATTTGCACCCCATTTTCGGTAACGATTGTTTTACCATTTTGCGTAAGCGCACAATTGCCACCTGTCGAAGCCGCTAAATCGACCACCACCGAGCCACGCTTCATTTTTGCCACTGTCTCGGCAGGCAATAATACAGGCGCTTTTCGTCCACGGACTTGTGCCGTCGTAATGACCACATCTGCTTTGGATGCTCTATTTTGGACTTCTGCCCGTTGCCTTTGAAGATATTCTTCGGATTGTTGTACCGCATAACCGCCAGCGTCCTTGTCATCTACGGCCCCTTCCACTTCAATAAATTTGGCCCCCAAACTCAATACTTCTTCCTTGGCTGCCGCACGTACATCAAAGGCTTCTACTATCGCCCCCAGACGCTTGGCGGTTGCTATTGCCTGCAATCCAGCCACACCAGCCCCCAATATGAGCACCGTAGAAGGTTTTATGCTACCCGCAGCCGTAATCATCATCGGATAATACCTTGGCAATAGATCGGCCGCTTGTATCACTGCTTTGTACCCCGCAATAGACGCCATCGCCGACAAAATATCCATACTCTGTGCCAAAGTAGTCCGTGGAATCATATCAAAACTAAACGCCTTGACTTTATGCTTGCGCAAAACTTCAACAATTTGGTCATCCGCAAAAGGAGCAAACATTGCCATCACAGCTGTACCTTCTGCCATCTTCCCCAAATCATCTTCAGCAATGGGATTAATCGCCAATATTAGATTCGCTTGCGCTAAAATATCTGCTCTCGACTTAATCTTACCATACTCCTGATAATTGGAATCTTCAAAACCCGCCAAAAGACCAGCATCCGACTCTACCCAAATATCATCGACTAAATCCTTTAATTTTTTCAAGGTAGCGGGGACTATGGCGACCCGATTATCATTAGTTTCTTTGAGTATTCCGATGATCATAAAATTGAATTTTGTGGATTACAACTACGCAAAGTTAATAAAACTATTTAAATTAACAGTTATGAGTCTATGACTTTCATTTTAAGTTCAGGTGATATTTACCACTAAAAATCTAGTTTGGGACGCTTGCAAGGTGTTTAAACGGTAAAAGGTGGAAGGTTTACAAGAAAAAGGGCGACAGCTCCTATATGTTGAA